>CAYTXA010000107.1:0-7435 GCA_964440865.1 uncultured Muribaculaceae bacterium
CTAAAAATAATATAACTATAAACTTTTATACAGTCCTTAACGGGACATTAGTGAAATTTAGACTATATTTAATAGTTCAGACATAAGATGTCTCGCCTAAGCAAACTCTACGAAGCAATGGATACCCTCCGCAAAGAAGGGCTTCCCGTGAATGCAGACCTCGAAACCAAAGCGAATGAGCTGGAAGAGGAAATCATCAAAAAGGAAATTCTCCCCATCCTCAGCAAGAACATCGAACCAGCTCTCAAACCGGTGCAGCGCGAGTTGGCCCTTGTGGTTGACTACAAGCCGGGAAAACCATTGAGTCTTCACCTAGCACGTAATCTGGACTTTGCAGCAGTCATCCCTGATGCAAAGGAGATTGCACTCGACCCTGAGGTGAGCCATGGCAGTAGAGAGCAAAAAGATGGCAAGGCCGCTCACGGTCATCCTACGGATCTTGTAGTTCGTTTCCCGGACGGAACTACAATAGCTGAGCCCTTTGCGGCCGATACCTTTCAAAAAGTCATCGAAAAAATCGGAGTTGCGCGCGTCCGCCAGGTAGTAAATGAACAGAATCTTGTTTTCAGCAAGGTTCCAGTAATATCAAACCGTCGTGACAGCAAATACGGAAGAGCGCAGAGGGATCTTGGTGACGGATGGCTGCTTATCACTCACAGCAACACCAAAATGAAGAAGGCCTTTATCGAAAAGGTATCAGAGGCTCTTGGGTTAGGGCTGGAAGTCACAATTATAAAATAGTTTCGTACAATGAAGAACGTCTGCATGTAGCCTTCCCAAAAAGTAGGATAGTCCGGAGTTAGACAAAAAACAATTATTTTTGGCTAACGGAGGAGCTGAAATGAAGAAAAAGATCCACACGGAGTCCGAGATGGTGAAGGCTGTCCGTGAGCTAGGAAGCAGCGTAGACGCCGAAGTTGTTGCAAGGAACCATGGCGTGTCCAGGGCGACGCTGTACAACTGGAAGTCGAAGTACTATATGCTATGACTTTAATCATGGCTATTGCGAATATTAGCCACGTGTTTTCTTCGGATTTCTGGATCCGCTCCGTTTGCCACGGCATTCCTGAAAGTGTTCACTACTTCCCACTTGTCGCCGTAGTTTGCAGGCGGCTTCGATTCGAGGATATGTCTCAGAGTCCTGTCTAACTGACCAGGATAGATGAGATACGTATTCTCTTGCTGCCTCGGTTCCTCGTCGTGACCGTCTTCAGCAGAATTCCGCTGTCGTCAGGGCAGAGTACGGACATGGCGTTGTCGCCGGGAGGGAGTGGCGAGGAGCGAAGCTGCAAAGCAGCGGAGCGGAGTTCCGCCGGCGGCTGGCACCAGAACGGCGAAGCCGCAATGCAGGACTAGCAGGGAAAAGTGGCGGAAAGTCCTGCTTTTTTTCTAAATTAGCGGAATCAATGCCAACGCAATCATGGTCAATCTCGAAAGTGACTACAACAACGGGATGCACCCCGAAATCCTACGCGTCCTCGTGGAGACAAACGCCGAGCTGTCCCGTACCTACGGATTTGACAGATGGTCAGATTCCGCAAAGGAAAAAATCAGGAAAGCATGCAACGCCCCATCGGCGACAATCTACTTCATCGCCGGAGGAACGCAGACGAACAAGACAGTGATAGACAGCATGCTGCACAGCTGGGAAGGCCCAGTCGCAGCAGACACCGGACACATCAATGTCCACGAGGCGGGAGCCGTGGAATTCACTGGCCACAAGGTCCTGACCCTCCCGAACCACGACGGCAAAATCGACGCAGGCGAGCTTAAGGAACTGCTGAGGGAGAATATCATGGACCCAAACAGGGAGCACATGGTCTACCCCGGACTTGTCTACATCACGTTCCCGACGGAACTCGGAACAATGTATTCCGCCCGCGAGATCGAAGCGATATGCAACACGAGCCATGACTACGGGATTCCGCTGTTCATCGACGGGGCACGGCTGGGATACGGACTCGCGGCATCGAAGGACATCACACTTCCCTGGCTGGCAGCACATTGCGACGCATTCTACATCGGAGGGACAAAGTGCGGGGCGATAATCGGCGAAGCGGTGGTCTTCCCCCACGGAAACGCCCCCGCCCATTTCTTCACCAGCATAAAGCAGCACGGCTCTCTCCTTGCCAAGGGACGGCTGACAGGCATCCAGTTCGACACGCTCTTCACGGACGGACTCTACACGGACATCTGCCGCGGGGCAATCGCCAAGGCAATGAGATTCAAGAGACTGATGCTGGAGGCAGGATTCCGCCAGTACATAGACTCCCCCACAAACCAGCAGTTCTTCGTGATCCCGGACGCGATGATTCCGCGCCTGCAGAAGGGCATCATCTTCGAGACATGGGGAAAGGTCGGAGAAGGAGAGACTGCCTGCAGGTTCGTTACCAGCTGGGCAACGAAGGACTCCGACATGGACGAAATATCAGAATTCCTAAATAATCTTTAAAGCAATGAGAAAAATACTAGCCACAATCGCGCTCATGGCGATTGCATTCGCGGCCTCCGCTGCCGCGAAGAACTACCAGCTCTCGTCTCCGGACGGACGCCTCAAGGTTGACGTCACGACCGGAAACGACATCAGGTATTCCGTCACATATGACGGAGAGACCCTGATCAACCCGTCACCGATTTCAGTAACATTCATGGACGGGACCGTATTCGGAGGCGCCGCAGTGCCCCGCCGCGCGAAGGTCACCTCTGCCGACAACACCATCAAGACCATCATCTACCGCAGGGCCGTAGTACGCGACAACTACAACATGCTGACGCTGAATTTCAAAGGCTTCGACCTGCTTTTCCGCGCCTACGACGAGGGAATCGCATGGAGATTCGTCCCGGTTGCAGGCAAGAAGTCTCCCGATCTGCTCTATGTCAAGGAAGAACAGGCCACATTCGGCTTCGCTTCCGACTGGACAGCATATGCCGACCACTCCGGCGCCAGCACGGAAAACTATGAGAGGCAGTTCGACAGCTCCCTTGAGGGATGGTACGATGTCGCTCCCGTAACGAAGCTAGACCCCAGGAAGCTCTTCTTCTGCCCGCTGCTCGTGAAGACCGACAGCGGCGTCAACATCTGCATCACCGAAGCCGACCAGCTGGACTACCCCGGCATGTACCTGGCACCCGACGGAACCGGTTTCCGCGGCGTGATGCCCGCTTATCCCGCAACGGAAGAGCAGGACGGGCATGCCAACATCCAGATGCTCGTCCGCTCCCGCGAGCCCTACATCGCCAAGATAGCTCCCAACGAGGCAATGCCCTGGAGGGTCGTGATGGTCGAGGAGAACGACACCAAGATGCTCGACAACGACCTAGTCTACTGCCTCGCGACCCCGTCCGAGGACATTGACTGGAGCTGGGTCCGTCCCGGCAAGGTCGCATGGGACTGGTGGAACGCCTGGGGGCTCAAGAATGTCCCGTTCAAGGCCGGCGTGAACAATGACACCTACAAGTACTACATCGACTTCGCTTCCGCCCATGGAATCGAATATGTAATCCTCGACGAGGGATGGTCCGTCCCGAGAAAGGCTGACCTCCGCCTCGTCGTCCCCGAAATCGACCTGCAGGAACTCGTGGACTATGCCAGGCCGAAGAACGTGAAGCTCATCCTCTGGGCCGGCTATGTTCCTTTCAGCAAGGATATCGAAGGCAACTGCAAGCGTTTCTCCGAGATGGGAATCGCCGGCTTCAAGGTCGACTTCCTCAACCGCGATGACCAGGAAATGCTTGCCTTCATGACGAAGGCGTCGAAGATCTGTGCCAAGTACCACATGCTCCTGGACTTCCACGGAGCTCCAAAGCCCACGGGCAACGTGCGCACGTTCCCGAACGTGCTCAACCACGAGGGCGTTTCCGGACTTGAGAATGCAAAGTGGGAGAAGCCCGACAGGGACATGGTCACCCACGACCTGATCCTCCCCTACACCCGTCTTGCGGCAGGCCCGATGGACTACACCCAGGGCGCAATGCGCAACGCCTCGAGGGCGAACTACTATCCCTGCTACACAGAACCCATGAGCCAGGGCACACGCTCCCACCAGATTGCCGAGTACATGGTCTTCGAGTCTCCGCTCAACATGCTATGCGACTCTCCCTCGAACTACATGGCTGAGCCTGAGTGCACGGAATTCATCTCCGCGATCCCGACTGTCTGGAAGGAGACGGTTGCTCTCGACGGAAAGGTCGGAGAATATGCCGTCAAGGCTCATGAGGCAGCAGACGGAAGCTGGTACCTCGGAGCTCTCGGCGGATGGACTCCCAGAGACATGACCCTTGACCTCAGCTTCCTCGGAGAGGGCGACTGGTCCTATGTCGCATTCCAGGACGGGCCGAATTCCGACAACATCGCTTCTGACTATCAGAAGGTTACCGGCACTCTCGCCCCGGGCGAGCGCACGATGGACATCCATCTTGCTTCCGGCGGCGGATTCGCAATCCACTTCGTCCGCAAATAGCCAGCCATTGAGACAATACTTATCCGGGAACCCGACATTGATTTCGGATTCCCGGATTTTTTGGCTATCTTTAGCGAAGATTATTATCTTCATGTAATATTATTGTAACAATTATGAAGAAAACACTGTTCATGGCCCTCACGGCCATAGTTGCCATCTGCCTCTCGGCGCAGAGCGCAAGAGCCCAGATGCAACAGATCCAGCAGTTTCCGGTAGACTCTGCCGTTCTGGTAGGACATCTGGACAACGGAATGACCTACTACATCCGTCACAACGCCATCCCGGAAGGCAGGGCTGAATTCTACCTCGCCACCAACGTGGGCGCAATCCAGGAAACTCCCGACCAGGACGGCCTCGCCCACTTCCTCGAGCACATGTGCTTCAACGGCACGAAGAATTTCCCCGGAAAGGGCATCCTCGACTGGCTGCAGAGCATCGGTGCCTCGTTCGGAGGCAATGTCAATGCTTCCACCGGCGTCGAGCAGACCCAGTACATGCTGAACAACATTCCTCTTGTCAGGGAAACAGTCATCGACACGTGTCTTCTGATCATGCATGACTATTCCCATTTCGTGACCAACTCTGCCGACGAAATCGACAAGGAGAGAGGGGTCATCGTGGAGGAGCGCCGTCAGAGAAGGAACGCCGCATGGCGCCTGCATGAGGCGAGCCTCCCCTACCTCTACAAGGACTGCAAGTATGCCACCTGCACCCTGATCGGAAGCGAGGACAACCTCTGGCACTTCAAGCCCGAGAGCCTCCACAATTTCTACAAGACATGGTATCGTCCTGACCTCCAGGCACTCATCGTCGTAGGAGACGTGGATCCGAAGTCCGTTGAGCAGAAGATCCGCAAGATTTTCGCCGACATTCCTGCCGCCGAGAATCCGAAGGCGAAGGACGTGATTCCCATCCCGGGGAACAAGGAGCCTATCGTGGGCATCCTCACCGACCCGGAGAAGAACGGGTCCGACATCTCCATCTACTGGAAGCGGGAGTCCATGCCTGAGGAGTACAACAATACTGTCATTGGCATGCTCACGACGACGATCAATGACATCGTTTCCCTTGTCATGGACGAGCGTTTCACGGACATCGAGGCCAAGAGCGATGCGCCCTTCATCAGCGCGAACCTCGGAATCGGCAACATCACCGAGAGCAACGAGGTCACGCTCGGATCCGTAAGGTTTGCCGACGGCAAGGCTGACAGAGCATTCTCCAGCTTCATGAACGAGATCGAGCGTCTCCGCCGCTACGGAATCACGGCTGCCGAGTACCAGAGGGCCAAGGACAACATCCTTTCCGCCTACGAGAGCGCTGCCAACAGCGCCGACACCAGGACCAATGCGTCCCTCGTTCCGGGGATGATCCAGCACTTCTTCGACAACCAGCCGCTGCTGGCTCCTGCCGACGAGTACGAACTCATGCAGCAGATCTTCCAGCAGATCAGCAAGGATGTTGTCAATCAGTACATTCCCAACCTTTTCGGCGATGAGGACATTGTGATCCTCTACGAGGGTGCAGAGTCAGCCCCGAAGCCTTCCGAGAATGAGCTGACCGGTATTCTCGCTGCCGCCCGCACGGCAGACATCGAGGCGCCGAAGGAGGAGGAGAGCAATGTCGAGCTTCTCGACAAGAACGCCATCAAGGGCGGCAAGGTCAAGAAGACGGAAAACGGCCCTTATGACAGCAAGGTGTGGACCCTTTCCAACGGCGTTGTTGTCGTTGCGAAGCAGTCCAGCCTCGAGAAGGACGCCATCAGCATCCATCTGCGCAAGGATGGAGGCGAGTCCCTGGTCGAGGACGCTGACATGCCTTCGTTCAATGCGGATATCATCTCTCTGTTCCTGAGGAACAGCGGAGTGTCCAGGTTCTCCGCTTCCGAGCTCAGCAAGGCTCTTGCCGGCAAGAACGCAAGCGCAAGTCCCTACTTCAACGACACGAACCATGGCATCGATGCGTCCAGCACCAGGAAGGACCTCGAGACTGCGTTCCAGCTTCTCTATCTGAACTTCGTGGATCCGCGTTTCGACCAGACCGAGTATGACCAGGGCATCAACCAGATCAAGGCTATCCTCCCGACTCTGGAGAACAACCCGCAGATTCGCTTCACGAGGAGATTCCTCAATGACGCCATGACGGATCCCGCAAGGAATGCCGTAGTCAGCGCCGAGACCCTCGAAAAGGCTAATCTCCAGACTATCGAGCGCTACTGGCGCAACATTTTCTTCAAGGATGCGGCAGGTGCAAGGGTCTACATTGTGGGCGATTTCGACTTCGACACCCTTAAGGGTCTCTGCGAGAAGTATCTCGGTGCCCTGCCCAAGGGCAAGAAAGCTACCACGTTTGTCAACCGTCATGACTCCTACAAGGCAGGCGCGATCGTGGATGTGTTCGAGGAGGACATGGAGACGCCCCAGACCACGGTCTACAATGTCTACAGCGCACCCTATCCCTTCTCTGTCCAGGAGCAGACCAACTTCGAGGCTATCAGCTATATCATGGATATGGTCTACACGGAGTCGCTCCGTGAGGAAGAGGGTGGCACCTATGGCGCAAGCACCCAGGGTTCTCTCGAGAAGTTCCCGGAGGAAAGGGGCACGTTCCTCGTAGCGTTCAACTGCCGTCCGTCGACTGGGGAGAAGCTCCGCCAGCTGGCAAAGGATGGTCTCCGTTCTCTTGCAGAGAACGGGCCTACCGATGAGCAGTTCGGCCGCACGGTCGAGAATTTCAAGAAGATGGTTCCCGAGCAGCGCTCGAAGAATGACTACTGGCTCACGTCGCTGAACAACTACTATGTCTACGGAGGTGTCGATATCGATGCCGAGTATGAGAAGTCTGTAGCAAATCTCAGCAAGGAGGGCATCCAGGCTACCCTGAAGAAGCTGCTTGCCAGCGGAAACATCATCGAAGTTGTGATGAATCCCGGCAAGACTGCAGAGGCCGAGTAGCGCCTAAAGTCCATATAGCGAAGA
>CAYTXA010000108.1:0-7323 GCA_964440865.1 uncultured Muribaculaceae bacterium
ACCTGCCAGCTCTTCGACGGGTAGATGCAGCTCGAGGGCAACTATCTCTACAACGGGACGAAGAATGACGTCACGGAGACAAGCGACAAGGAAACATACCTCGACAACTACAACCTCAACTACCACAACGAAAGCGTCAACAGCAGAAATACCTACGGGCACCGTTTCGGATTCAGGGTCGACCACAAGTTCTCTGACAACACCTCTATCCTGTTCCAGCCTTCGTTCAACTTCGGAGGCGGAGACTACAGCCAGGGGACAAATTTCTCGACCATGAAGGACGAGAACGGGGTCACGTCGAAGACAAATGACGGTTTCAGCCTCAACACCGGTGACAGCAAGAGCCAGTCCGCCAGCGGATTCCTGCTCCTGAGACAGCGGCTCGGAATCCCGGGCAGGACCCTGACTTTCCAGACCCGCTACTCCTACAGCAACACTGACATGGACGGGTTCAACCAGTCCCTGACCAACAACTACATGGATGGGGAGATTGCGAGCGCGGACACTGTCAACCAGAGGTTCGACCAGAACCAGAAGAGCGGTTCGGTATCGGGAGAACTTACCTACACCGAGCCACTCGGAAACGGATTCTACGTGTCGGGAGAATATGAACTGAGCTGGAACAGAAACACTTCCAGAAAGGATACATATGATTCCGGACTCGTGGACCGCTTCGATTCGGAAGACAGGGAGTACAACCGCACCGGCGAGCTTCCCAACGAATCCTATTCCAACGATATCGTGAACCGCTACATCAACCAGTCCATAGGAGCCAACTTCATGCTCCAGAGGGAGAATATCCATGCCCAGGTCGGATTTGCGGCGAAACCTACCAATACATACAACAAGACAAACGGAGAGACGTACAAGAACAGCGTAGTGAACTGGGCTCCGACTGCGATGGTATTCTATGACTTCAACGACAACACCAATATCCGTTTCTTCTACTTCGGACAGTCCTCTCAGCCGTCCACATCCCAGCTGATGCCTGTGCCGGACAATACGGACCCGCTGAACGTGTCGTTCGGTAACCCGTCCCTGAAGCCTTACTTCTCGCACTCTGTAAGGGGTGAGTTCCGCAGGACAAACAAGAACACATTCTCCACTATCAGCCTGAATTTCAACGCCGGACTTGTCCAGGATCCTATCGTGAACGCCACATGGTACGGTCTGAACGGAGCGCAGTATTCCATGCCCACGAACGGGCACGACCGCTCGAACGCCTCCGTCCGCCTCATGTTCAATTCTCCGATCGCGAAGTCCAACTTCTCAGTGTCCAACAACCTGAATTTCAGCTACTCCAACTCTTCCAACTACATAGGGTCGCAGTTCGACATGACAGGCTACTATGACCCCGAAACAGGAGTGATGGACTATGACAAGTTCAACGCAGCATTCCCGGACCTCGACGATGCCAAGGAATTCACGCTGAACAAGATCAACACCTATGGTCTCACGGAGAGGCTGCGCTTCACGTACCGCAACGATTTCGTCGAGGCCAACCTGGGCGCCCAGACGAGGATGAACAAGTCCAAGTACACCATCTCGACGGCTACAAACACCACGACGTGGAACAACAGGATCGAAGCCTCCATGACATGGACGCTTCCCGCTGGTTTCGGCCTCAAGTCGGACATGGACTACGACTGGTACCGCGGCTACACGACCCAGCAGGATGACAAGCTCGTGATCAATGCCGAGCTGACAAAGCTGGCGTTCAAGGACAATGTCACGTTTGCCCTGAGGGCCTACGACATACTCGGAGAATCGAAGAACCTCTCCGTCAGCGATGCCTCCAACTACCACCTCGAGAGCATAAACAATACGCTCGGAAGATACATAATCTTCTCTGTCACATTCCGCTTCGGCAATTTCGGCAAGGGCATGAGAGGACGCGGGGGCATGCGTGGCGGTCCCGGCGGCCCTGGCCCGATGGGTCCTCCTCCCGGAGGCAGACGATAATCCGAAATATTGTAACTTTGTCTTCATGAGAAGACAAAAACTACTTATCGCCATAATGCTGACCCTGTCAGCAGTCCTGATGAGCATCCCATTCCTGGTTCCGCACCTGGGATGGGTTGCTCTTTTCGGAATGGTGCCGCTCCTTTGTGCTGACCTTGTGGCCGAACAGCTGGAAATCAAGCGTTTCTGGCTCTGGGTATGGACATTTTTCATAGCATGGAATGCCGCTACGGTATTCTGGATATGGAATGCGACGGCAGGAGGCGCGGTTTTTGCCATTGTCGCCAATGCCGGATACATGGCGCTGACTTTCAATGTTTTCCGCCTGAGCAAGCATTATTTCGGGGGCACGCTGCCCTATATCCTGCTTGCCGCGATGTGGATCGGCATGGAGAGGCTCAGCTATTCGTTCCCCGTCGCTTTCCCGTGGCTTACCCTCGGGAACTCCTTCGCCCGCACTGTTACTCTTGCCCAATGGTATGAGTTCACGGGAACTCTCGGAGGCTCCCTGTGGGTCCTTGCCTGCAACCTTGCCATCTTCGGCATGCTCAGGGCCGTTGCCTACGGCGACTGGAACAGGTGGAATGTCAAGGCTAGGTCAGCTTCCGTCCTTGGGATCTTCCTCCTGATTCTTGGCCCGATCGTGCTTTCGAAGTCCATGTACAGGAATTTCAAGGAGACATCCGAACCCCTGGAAGCTGTTGTACTTCAGCCCA
Source organism: uncultured Muribaculaceae bacterium (assembly GCA_964440865.1). GTDB lineage: Bacteria > Bacteroidota > Bacteroidia > Bacteroidales > UBA932 > Cryptobacteroides. Next base: position 2,679 of record CAYTXA010000108.1, read on the forward strand.
ATATCGACCCGTATCACAAGTTCGGCGCCCTTTCCCGCGACCAGCAGAACGCCATCCTGCATTCTCAGCTGACTGAGGCCCTTTCCTCCCGCAGCCCGGAAGATTCTTCTATGCTCCTGGTGCTTGCCCCGGAGACATTCACGGGAGACGTGCTGACAAATGACGTGCAGGGAGGCCGGACGTGGGGCCGCTTCAACTCAGCGCTTTCCAGGTACAGGGGCGTGAACATGATCATGGGAGCATCTGCCCGCGAAATCATTCAGGGTGCCGCCAGGCCAAGCCATACTGCCAGGCCGGCAGGGGATGGCCAATGGGTCGAGTCCCACAATTCCGCTCTTGTGCTCGACGGTACGGGACGTTCGGAAATCTACCACAAGAGCAGGCTGGTGGTGGGAGTCGAGATGACCCCATGGCCTGCGATCTTCTGTCCGATAGACGACAAACTCGGGGGAGTCATGGGCCGTGACCTCCCGCAGGAGGAGGCTTCCTGCCTCAATCTCATTGCGGGGAGCGACACTGTCGCTGTCGGGACGGCGATCTGCTATGAATCAGTCTACGGAGAATACTGCACGGAGTACATCAAGGCAGGAGCCCGTCTCCTTGCCGTGATCACTAATGATTCCTGGTGGGGCGATACCCCCGGCTACAGGCAGCATCTGAGCTATTCTTCCCTCAGGGCCATTGAGACGCGCCGCGATGTAGTAAGATGCGGCAACACAGGCATTTCCGCATTCATCAACCAGAGGGGGGATATCCTTTCCGAGTCTTCGTGGTGGGAGCCTGCCGTGCTGAGTGGAACAGCGAATCTTGCCGATGGCGAGACGTTCTTCGTCAGGGAAGGAGACCTTGTCGGCAGGCTTTGCCAGTTCGCTGCACTTTTCCTGCTGCTTTCTCTCTTTGTGAGAGTTGTCACCAGGCGCAGAAGGTGATTTTTTCTTATCTTTGCAGGATATGTCAGAGAATGTAAACAACAGGTGGATTCTGAGGAATCTCCTTGGCGCGGTGGCAGTTGTCCTCGGCGTCGTCATCGTATCCGGAATTTTCCTCAAGGTCACTACCCATCACGGGAAGGAGATCGAGGTGCCGGACCTGACCGGAATGAGCCTCCGCGAGGCAAAGTACAATGCCGGAGTCCTCAACCTCAAGATAGATGTCTCGGATTCCGTCTACGTCCGCCGTATGGGCCGCGGGCTGGTCTACAGCCAGAATCCCAAACCCGGCGCCTCTGTCAAGAAAGGACGCGTCATCCATCTGACAATCAACTCTGTAAGCCCCAAGAAGGTAACCATGCCGAATCTCGTGGGCTATTCCATGAGGCAGGCGAAGGCTGAGCTCCAGTCCCGTGGCCTCATGCTCGGAAGGCTCATATATCAGGAAGACATGGCCACGAACAACGTTCTCCGCCAGCTGGTCCACGGCGCACAGATAGCGCCCGGCAAGATGGTGGACAGCGGCTCGGAGATCGACCTTGTCGTCGGTCTCAGCCCTGAGGACAACCAGACGGTTGTCCCCGACGTGCGCGGCATGAAGTACATGAGGGCTGTCGGCGCGATGCAGGACAACTCGCTGAATGTGACCCGTATGCATTTCGACGAGTCCATAAAGAGCTATGCCGACAGTGCCGACGCCATAGTAACCCGCCAGAGCCCCGAGTCGTCCATCGAACCCGTCCTGATGGGAACGGACGTTACTCTCTGGCTTGCTCCTGAACCCGGAACTTCAAGGTAATGGCAACAGAGGAGGAGTACGACGAGAATCCGTCATTCGAGCATTTCCGTCTCGTGGTGGATCCGGGGCAGACCCCCGAAAGAGTCGACAAGTTCATGTCGATCCATCTCCAGAACCAGTCCCGCAACCGTATCCAGCAGGCTATAAAGGCCGGATACGTCTTCATCGAAGACAAGACCGTCAAGGCGAACTACATAGTGAAGCCCGGCGACGTGATCCGCTTCATGATGCCGTATGAGAGGCATGGGTTCGAGGTCCTTCCGGAGAACATCCCCCTTGACATCGTGTACGAGGACGACGACGTGCTTGTCGTGAACAAGCCGGCGGGGATGGTCGTCCATCCGGGGAACGGGCATTTCACCGGTACGCTCGTGAACGCTCTCGCCTATCACCTGGACCTGAAACCTGACCCGGACGCTGATGACGAGCGCATGGGCGTGCTTGTCCACAGGATAGACAAGGATACGAGCGGACTCCTGGTCGTGGCCAAGAATGACGCAGCCCAGGCTTCTCTGGCGAAGCAGTTTTTCGTCCATTCCATAGAGCGGAAATACATTGCCGTCGTCTGGGGCAACATTGCCGAGGACAGCGGGACCATAGACGGAAACCTGGCAAGAGACCCTTCCGACAGGCTGAAATACAAGGTGTTCGAGGATCCGGACATCGGCAAGAGGGCTGTGACCCACTGGCACGTGCTCGAGAGGTTCGGATTCGTGACAGTCGTGGAGTGCATCCTGGAGACAGGCCGTACCCATCAGATCCGTGCCCATATGTCATATATCGGACATCCTCTCTTCGGAGACGAGAAATACGGCGGCACTACAATTCGAGAGGGGACGATCTATGCAAAGTACAGGCAGTTCATCCACAACTGCCTCGAGATATGCCCCCGCCAGGCGCTCCATGCAAAGACGCTAGGATTCATCCACCCCGCAAACGGGAAACTGATGAGGTTCACGTCCGAGCTGCCCGCCGACATGACTGAGCTGATAGAAAAATGGCGCCGGTACACCGACGCCATCAGACTAGAGTAACTACTTGGGGGATTGTTCCTATGCCCGGCTGTCGTCGAGCTTGTTCCCCTTTTCGTCGTAGAATTCATTCTGCAGGACCGTGAAATCCGTGACTTCCACGAGATTCAGCTTCACCTTGTACTTCTTCTTCCATTTTGCCATGTAGGACTGCTTCCCGAGGATGCCGGAGCCTCTGGAAAGGTAGGCTCCGAGTATCGGGCTGACCTTGAGGGTCAGATTGTTCAGTCCCTTTTCGCCGGCATAGTAGGAAAGTCTCCTTTCGATCTGTTCGTCGATAATGACGCTGGACTGGATTCGGCCCGTTCCGTGGCACACAGGGCACATTTCCGTTGTGTCGATCTGTGTCACCGGACGGATTCTCTGCCTCGTTATCTGCATGAGGCCGAATTTGGTCAGTGGGAGGACATTGTGCTTTGCCCTGTCGGGCTCCATCAGCTGGACCATGTATTTCCACAGGTCGTTGCGGTGCTGCTGGCTCTCCATGTCGATGAAATCGACGATTACGATTCCACCCATGTCCCTGAGCCTCAGCTGACGTGCAAGCTCCTCCGCCGCGTAGCGGTTGACCTCGTAGGTGTTCTCCTCCTGGTCTGTCGTCTTGGCGCGTGTTCCGCTGTTGACGTCCACTACGTTGAGTGCCTCTGTCGTCTCGATCACAAGATACGCTCCCTGCTTGAGGGGGACCACTTTTCCGAACGAGCTCTTGATCTGGCGGGTGACTTCGAAATAGTCGAAGATCGGCTCCTTGCCTTCATAGAGCTTCACGATCTTGTCCTGCGACGGAGAAATGACATCCACATACTTGCGGACTTCTTCGCATTCCTTCTCGTCGTTGACCCAGATGTTCGTGAACGAATCGTTCAGCAGATCGCGCAGGATCGTAGTAGTCTTGCTGTATTCCGTGAACAGCTGCTGTACGTTCTTGGACCGCGACAATTTTGCCCATGAGCTTTCCCATTTCTCTATCAGGGACTTAAGCTCTCCGACCAGCACCTCGGCGTTCTTGCCTTCCGCTGCCGTGCGGATGATAGCCCCGTAGTTTTTCGGGAGAATGCTCTTTACCAGTGTCTCCAGTCTTCTTTTCTCCTCTTTCGAGGCGATCTTCTGGGAGATGTTGACTTTCCCCGCGAACGGGAGAAGTACGATGTTGCGTCCTGCCAATGAAATTTCAGCCGTGAGCCGCGATCCCTTCGTGGAGATTGGTTCCTTGACGATCTGGACTATGATCATCTGCTCTTTCTGGAGCACCTTCTCGATGCGCCCCTCCTTTTCGAGGATGGGGCCGAGCTGGATGCTGGAGTAGAGCTCCTTGGCGTCGACTCCGGAGTTGATGCCCTTGACGAACTTGTCATAGGCTCCGAAGTAGAGCCCCAGGTCCAGATAGTGGATGAAAGCTTCCTTCTCGTCTCCGATATCCACGAAAGCAGCGTTGAGCGCCGGCATTATCCTCTTTACGCGGCCGAGGTACACGTCCCCGACTTCGGAATGCCTTGCCCCGCTGATCGACTCCTTGTTCAGTTCGGTTAGCCTGTGGTTTTCCAGCAATGCTATCCGGACTTCCGTCGACTCGACGTCGACGATGAGATCTTTGGATGTTTCTGTTTCTGGATCCATGGATGAGATTTCTGCTTGGCAGATAAATAAAAAGAGCTGTCCGGATCCCCCGGTCAGCCCTTTCCTCTTAGCAGACTGCTAAAATGGCAGACACAGAGATTTACTTCTTCTTGTGTCTATTCTTGCGCAAGCGCTTTTTACGCTTGTGCGTCGCCATCTTATGTCTCTTTCTTTTCTTTCCGCTTGGCATAATTAAAAGTGATTAATGTTATTTCTTGACCTCTGCGACGAAGACCTTTGCGGGCTTGAAGGCGGGGATGTTGTGTGCG
>CAYTXA010000109.1:0-7308 GCA_964440865.1 uncultured Muribaculaceae bacterium
CATCGAGAGGGCTGCCTATGTCGAAAGCGTGCGCCGCGCCGACGGGAAGCGGAACGTGCTGCTTCTCCATGCCGGCGATTTCAGTCAGGGAACTTCCTACTTCACCGTGCTGAAGGGCGACCTCGAGATTGCCGAGATCAACGCGATGAAGTATGACTGCGTCACGCTCGGCAACCATGAGTTCGACAATGGAGTAGAGGAGCTCGGACGAAGGCTCGCCATGCTGAAGTGCCCTGTTGTCTGCGCCAACTACGACTTCTCCTCCTTTGAGGCTGGAAAGTACATAAAGCCATACACCATTGTCCGTCGCGGAGGCATGAAGATCGGCATCATTGGTCTTCTGACCGACATCACCAAGGTCGTTGAGAGGACGATTTCCGACCGTCTCCCTGCTCTGGACGTCGTGACAGTCACGAACAAGTGGGCCTCCTATCTCAAGAATGAGGAGAAGTGCGACCTTGTCATCGTCCTGTCCCACCTTGGCTACGACGAGTCCGAGGCGTTCGAGTCCATGTCCGACCAGATGCTGGTGGGGCGGACGCGCAACGTGGACCTTGTTGTCGGCGGGCACTCCCACACCTTCCTCGAGAAGATGGAGAGCGCGCCCAATCCCGACGGTAAGATGGTCCCGATCGTGCAGGACGGCTGCTGGGGACTGAATGTCGGAAACCTGAAGGTCTGGTAGTCATCTGTCAGATACTTAATCGTAATGCTTGAACTCTGTATCTGAGACCCAGTGGCATGTCACTGGGTCAGTTTCCAGTGTGGGAAGCTGAAGCACTGCGTAGCCGATCCCGAGAGTTCCTTCAGTCCGGTCCTCTCCGTCTGCTACGGGGTATTTATACCCTTTCGACCAGATGAAGAGTCTGTTGCCGATTTTCTTGTATGACAGCCTCTCGGCATAGTCTCCCTTATGCTTGTCTATCTTGTCTATGATGCCGTCGTCAGACTGCAGTCCGCTCTGCAGGGCGACTATCGGTGGAAAATATATGTGGAGACTGTCGCTGCTCAGAATCTCGGATGCAAACATGCTGGTTGAGAGCCCGTGATCCGTCTGACCTTTCTCTCCGAAGTGGAGGTCACTGATGAATTCTCCAGCTTTCACGTGTTTTTCCTGAACATAGGGCCTCAGGTATGTTTTCGTGCCCTTATAGTAATAGCGGTTTCCCGTTTCTGCAGGTATCAGCCCATTGTTGGTATAGGCCATCTGGTAGAGGTCGTTGTCTTTTATTACGTCATACAGCCCCACGAAAGGAAGAAAGGAACCTCTGGCGTTGAAGCTAGTCTGGATCCTGGCGCATATTTCATGAATATGCTCACGCTGCGAATTCGTGCTCGTGTAGATTGACGCAATGTGAGTCGCGTGGAGGTAGACTTCCAGCGTACCGAGCTCGACCGTGATATCTTCTCCCGAGTACTTGTTTTTGATGGTTGTCTGGAGCATGAACTTTCCGGCGGAATGTTCCGCGTCCTGCCCCGTATTGCCGATGAAATGCACTGATACTGAGCCGTCTTGCTCGACCTTGAAACGTAAGTCCTTGGCGAGCGGACAGCCAACTTCCAGCGATTGGTAGTTCTCGAAGTCGCTGAGGTTTGTGTTCAGGAGCTTGTCTCCGAAATGGAGGGACTCGTCCGAGACGGAGAATTGGGTTCTGGTCTTCCTGACGCACTCGCGGGATGATATCTCAACTATGGCAGTGTTGTTCAGTATGCCAAGATTTGTCTCTTCGCCGTTATGGTAGGCCGGTTTCTTCGCTATTGCGGAGAGGTTGTCCTTAATCGCAGGATATGCCTTTGCGTAACCCTCGATAAGGTCTTCATACCGATAGTCAGGGACGATTCCTGCATCCCCGTTCTTCAGCTTGATGATGGCAAGGCTGTCTTTGCCCACTTCTCCGAGGAAGGCTCCGACTCCGTATGTGGAGATCTTGATCACCGGCTCCAGCAGCCTGCTGTACAGGGATGGGGTGAACTTGTCGCCAAATCCGTCATCATCCTTCGCGGCAACTGACAAAATGCCGGAATTGTCCTTGCCGTGATACTGCAGAGTGTATTTCTGTGGTGTCCCGTCGATGCAGAAAGTCAGCAGGTCTTCCTTGAAGAGAAGAGTCGGCTCTGACACCGTGTAGCTCAGCGTGCTCGGCACGGCCTTCAGGGTGCTTCCTTCCGAGACCAGGATATTGTAGTTTTTCCACTGCCCGCCGACCTTGATCTGGGTCTGTATTGTCCCTGTCCCGGACTTCACCATACCAACTCTAGCAGTTTCGCCTGAGGCCAGTTCGCCTGAGGCGCTTCCCCAGCCAGTATTCTGGAGCTCTACAATACCGTATGTTCCCCTCGTCACAAACCTTGCTCCTTCGATTCCGGGATCTGTCCAGCGCGGCGTGACGGTACACAGCTGCGCGATGTAGCCTCCGTCTCTTTCCGGCGAGATCGTCAGGAGTCCGTCGTAGGTAGGCTTCACCGAAAACGTGGCTTCCTTTCCCTTTACGGGAGTTGCAATCGTCACGGGAATTTCCTCTCCCTCTTCCAGAGCCTTGGTTGTGCTGAACGAAAGGACTGCAAGCCATCCGCTCCCGTCGGAGATGAGACCTTCAGTCGGCTCTCCTTCCTTCCTGAATACGAGAGATCCGTCTTCCTTGTGCCATGCCTGTACCTTATCTATGCTCCATTCTATCCCGTCTGCCCTGAGCCGTTCCTTGGATTCTTCCGTCAGGTCCCATCCCAGCTTGTCCTCGAAGGAATCTATCGTGTAATCCACTGGTGATCCTGTAGTCGAGCCTTCGGGCGAAAGATTCACGATTGCCATGAAACTTGTCCCGGCAGAAGGGGAGACTGCTATCGTTTCCGATGTGGTGAGCGTCTTCCTCGGAGAGTTCTGGTCTGCTGCCGTCTGGATTCCGGCAATGGAGATGTCCCTGCTGTCTTCCATGTCTCCGCCGAATTTCCATATGTCCATGAAGATCCCGTCCACTGTAGGGCGCAATGTCATCTTGTACTGCTTGCCGCCGCGGATGTCGAAATTGGAGACGTTGTTTTCTCCCGGGAGGATCCGGTATTCTGCTGTTTCGTTCCCCTTGGAGGAAACCCCGTTCTTGAAATCCAGGGAACACAGCACCTTGATGTATGTCAGAAGCCCTTTGCCCGCACCAGGCAATTCGCTGTTTTCCAGTGTTTTCTTGTATGGGTCGCTGTTCGTTGGCAGTAGGGTTCCCTGCATGTTTTCGGGGAGGTAGAGAACAAGAGGTTCCGTCCCGGCTTTCTGGGCTGGCGTAAGCGTTGCTGCATCGTCGGAAAGTCCGGTTTCGGTGTCTGCCGGTGCCAGGGCTTTGCTGCCTTCTGTGGCAAAGGGCCTCAGCCTGCGGTTGCAGGTCATTGCCGCCGTTCCGCGGAAGTCGAAGTCCTCCGCGGGAATTTCCGAAAAGTCCATGGATATGACCACCTTGGCCCACAGCGACCGGAGCGGGATCGTGATCCTTCCGTCGGATTTCCCGTCCATCTCGTCCGCCTCTTCTGGGGTCTTGTCGAGGATGCATCCTGCCCTGTCGAGTCCGCATTCCTTAAGCGTCGAAGCCATTCCTGCCGAGTTGAAGAATTCCAGTCCCGCTACGTCATCCTCGTTATCGGGGAATGCAGTTATCGGCGTATTCCCTGGAATCGAGGAGGCTATCGTCCCGGTCAGGAGGTAGTAGGAATATGCCTCATCCGAAAGCAGTTCCCCCGCGATGTCAAAGCCCTCTCCCACGGCCCCTTCGATATGTCTCGTGGTGACGAGCTTCCCGTCCTGGTAGATCCCAAGCGTTGCGCCGTGGATCTTTTCCTCGAACCCCTTGCCGACGTATGTCCTTGTCCATGGAACTGCCTCCACGGGGCCTATGGCAGACGGCTCCGCCATGATGATCCATGCACTGCTTTCAGCGGCAGGAACGATGGGAGAGTCCTGCTTTTCCTCTGTGCATGAAACCGCGAGGGCCGAGAGGATTGTCAATATGATTGATGTTCTTTTCATAGTATCAGATGATTTCCGAAATCCCTTTTTCTTCCCATGCAATCTTCTGTCCTTCAATCACTACGTCAGCGAAAGCCACGGAAATGTCCGGATCGGTGGAGCCGCGGTGCAGCAGCGTGAGTTCCGATATCCTGTACCAGTTTCCAGCCGAAACGTCGTCCAGGGGGATGCTGTAGTAGAATGTCTTGCTGTCTATCTCAGCTTCCACAACAATCTTTGTCTTGCGGGGTGTCCAGGAACTGGACTTCCGCAGTTCATCCATCCTAGTCTCCGTGTCTGACGTGGAATGGTTCGGCCCGGTGATGACCGCGAAAGAATGCACGAGCGAATTTCCTGCGCTGATCTCCCAGCTTCCGTCTACGTGGGAGAGCGAGGGAACCGCCATCTGTCCGAAGTCTGGCATTCCCGACGTCCCCGGGTCATACTTTCCCGAGCAGGAGAACCATGAGCCGATCTCTTCGGAGGCCTCTCCTTCGAGCGTAATCTTCCCTTTGCCGTTGATTATATATACGCTCTTGACAGTCAATGTCTTCCCGGCGTATCGGCCCTTTGTGATGCCGTTCGTGATCTTTTCTATGGATACTTTAGCGGCGCACCTTGTTACGGGAATTGCTATGGATGATCCCTCCGACAATGCCACGGAGGCTTTCCCGATTGCCGGAATATGGGACTCGTCCATATCCTCCAGCAGGACAGTCCCGTCCCTGGACAAATAGTCCAGGTTGGAGTATATGTCCGTGCGGTCAAGTTCCGCCTCGGGAAGTCCCGCCACGACTGTCGCATCGTAGGAACCCGGTTCTGCAGACAAGATCGCTGGCCCGTTGTCGGAACAGGAGAAATATGCCGCATCTCCGGTTGCAGCCCCTTTACTGTACAGCCAGACTGCCAGACCAGATGAGGCTCCTGCATCTCCTTTCACCGTTATCGCTGTGGTCTCTTTCCCAGGCAACTCTCCCGGCAAGGATTCGCCCTCATTGCATGATGCGACCACTATGACTGACAGGCTTAGAGCCGCCAGCCGTAGCCTTTCGTATGATAATCTGCCTCGTGTCATATAGTTATGTCTCCGTAATCTGTTCCGTTGTACCATTGCAGTATCTTCACTTCGATCTTGCCCTCTGCCCTGTCAATGTTGATAAGGATGTCATCGAGGTCTGTCCTGTTCCAGTCAAACCCCGCATCAGCCATCAGTTCTCCGATCTCGTACTCGCAGATCTGCTCTCCGCTTTCCACCTCCGTGAAAGATATTCGAAGCCCATCGTCTCCCTGACGGGGAATCATCGCCGTGTAGATGCCTTTCGCCTTGACGGTAGGGGCACAGTAGAACTCACCTTCACGTGGAGACAAGTCCGTGATGCAGAAGCCGTTGCTGTTTCCATGCAACGTGACGGAGCAGGAATCCAGCAACTCCATGCCGGTCATCACCAGCGTCAGCCCGCACCACTGCTTGTGCAGCTCGAGTGTGTCCACGGCTCTTTCGCCCCGGCAGTTCACGAAGCCTATGTGGGCAAACACGCTGTCTGCCTGATTTCCTGTAATGACGCTCAGCACAGTGCCTCCGGACCGGGTCTCATACCGCTCAGCTCCCGTGACTCCAGATACGCACACTTTTCCTTTGGGGACCTTGGTTATGAACTGGTCCTGCTGCCCGAAATCCTCTTCTGATATGGTGTCCAGAAACAGGCTGCTGCCATCTTCTCCTATGATGTCAGTCTTGATTCCGGACGTTTTCAGGCGGGTAGGGACATTGACACTGCGGAGCGTCAGCTCACATGGACAATCCAACCTGTCCTCCCTGACGGAGCAGGCGGCAGCACCTGCAAGCAGTACGGCCGCAAGTGCTGCCGTCCGGAAAGAATAGGTTTTCATGATCTAGATTACAAAATTGCCGTCAGAGTCCTTGCCATTGTCTTTTCCTCCGATCTCGCCTGCCTCCCAGGGCTTTACGGTTATCGAGAAGTCACATTCCGCGGAGGATACAGGGTGGAACGGATCCTTGGAGCCGAGTCTCTTAAGCGTTATGCTTCCGATCTTGTAGGCGTAGTTCGGCTGGACGTAGGGGATGGAGATCGGATAGTAGTAGGTGTAGTTCTTCTTGTTGATTGTGACCTCTGTCTCAACTACTAGTTTTGTCGTGTAGTCCACCTTGATCTGATCCTCGGTCATGCCCTCTTCAACCACGAAAGGCACGGAGGAATTGGGATAACAGTAGAAATCCTGGTTGAGAGTAAGTTTGTGGCCGGCGATGGCATGAATTGCTGCGCCGTTCTCTTCATAGAGCTTGCCTTTGTTCTCGGTGATCCCAAGGCTTGTCAGGACAGGAACATTCTTCTTTGTGCTTTCTATCTCCAGAGTACTCGATTCTGTCCACTTTCCCGGGTCTGCCCAGTTGTAGAATCCGTTTTCAGAGGCGTTCTCCGCGGGGGCAACGTAAGCATAGTAGGGAAGATCACCCGACCGCAGGAATCCGGCCGGCGCGTCCTTGGGGGCTGTAGCGCCCGATCCGAAGGCGTCCGTGTAGTCGCCGTTTATGTATTTCGCCTGCTTCGGGACATTCACGAGGTAGACCCTCTTGACCCAGAACCTGCTCTGCCTGAGGGCGGGAGAGTCGAAGTCTCCTATGATGTCCCCGATGCTGATCCTGGCTACGAGCCTCCTGAGGTTCAGGTTAAGGATATTCTGCTTAGCATGGCCAGGAACGAGGCTTGCTTCGGTAGCTCCTACCATGACGAAGGATTTCCCCGCATTGTCGCTGAAGTCCGAAATTGCAGCCTTCAGCTCTTCCTCGGTAGTGATGGTCTCGGAGAGGGTCTTTGCCCCTGAATTCATGTTTACACCGTCGTTTCCGACCACATAGATATGTTTCTTTCCGGTTGTTGCCGTAAGACTTATGCTGACGCTGATCCTGTCTGCGGTGGCATCTTCCGCCTCCTTGTATGCCTCCAGGAGACCGAACATGGAACTTTTCTCGTCTGCGTCAAACACATAGACGCTTGCAGTCCTGATATTGTCCTCCCCGTTGCGTGTTGCCGTGTCAGTGGCTTTAGTATCCGGGAGTCCGCCTATATGCAGCTCCAGGTCGGCTTTGTCGTCTTCCGGGCTGATCTTGATTTCATTGTCCGGCTGCAGTTTGTCCGTACAGGACGAGAAGGATACCATGAGCGCTGCCATGGCCACAGTTGCGAGATGCTTGATTGTCGTAGTTTTCCTTTCAGTAGTCCTTGTTTTCCGGTTCTATTGTTTTCCAGTCCGAGACCGTGACGTCGAACGCCGCAGATATGGTCGTGACGGGGCTGTCC
>CAYTXA010000110.1:0-7203 GCA_964440865.1 uncultured Muribaculaceae bacterium
AATGCTTTCGATGCTTTCAGGAGCAACAGTTGAAAGGCTTCCCTCAATTCCGTCCACAAGTACAAGAGGAGTCTGGCTGCCTTCGAGTGAAATCACTCCACGAAGGCGGATCGTTGACCTTGAACTAGGATCACCGCTGCCATTGGCAATGGTCAAGCCCGCGACTTTGCCCTGGATCAGGTCTCCGGCATCTGCAAGTTGACCGACATTGAAGTCCTCAGCCTTCACACTGGCCACAGCGCTGGTAACGTCAGATTTCTTCTGCTGCCCATAACCGATGACAACAAGTTCATCGAGCATCTGGGAATCCTCTTTCATTACAATGAAAACAGGAGCATCTCCGGGAACAGTCACATTAGTTTCTGCATACCCTATGGAGGAGACCGTGAGGACATCGCCTTTGGAGGCATTGATAGTGAATTTTCCATCCGCATCAGTAGAGACGCCCTTTTGAGTACCCTTGATGAAAACGGCTGCACCAATCAACGGAGCACCATTTTCGTCAATTACTGTTCCACGGACTGCCTTGTTTCCCTGATCGTCAAAGCTGGCACTCTTCCTCACGAACAAGGAAATGTAGTTGTTGGAGTAACTGTAGCCTAGCCCGATAGGAGGCAGGGCCTGTCCAAGCACTTCCGATACCGGATTTTCGTTCTGTGGAACGGAAACCTGGGTTGAGGTGTTGACGTCGTTGTCACTCATGATGAACAGATAAGGGGTCTGTTTTTCAATCTGGGATATCAATTCTCCCAGCGAGACTTTGCCCCTATCAAACTTCACCTTCGCGCTTTGCGCAAAGGCCACCGTCGAGAATGCTGATAGTAATAATGCGACAGCACAGATTCTTAGGTTAGTTCTCATTTTTAGCAATAATGTTTAATAATATGTGGAATATTAGAATATTACGAACTCTTTATCCGATTCTTGCCTGAAATTGAACTTTCCCACCATTTTGATAGCATTCAAGATATCAACGACCTCATCGCTCTGGCGGAACTTTCCGATATAGACCTGTTCAAGAATTGAAGGATCCTCAACAGTGATGTTCACATTATACCACAATTCCAGCCTTTCCAACAAAGTGCCAAGGGGAATTCCGGAGAAATCGTAGATCCCCTTCTCCATCACCTCCTTTTGGGCAAAATCCGATTGCATCTTTTCCAGATGTCCGGATTTTTCAACCACTTTTTCATTCGAATCCATCCTTATCCCGCTATCGATCTTATCTTTCTGATAGACATACAGTTGTCCCTTTATTAAGTCAACCTCAAAGTCATTGCAGTCAGGATATGCAAACACATTGAACTCAGTCCCGAGAACTTGTATATTGTATTTGTCGGTCTTGACGATGAATGGTCTTTTCTCATCGTGGAAAACGTCGAAATACCCTTCGCCCTCCAATTCCACTACTCTCTCATCGTCGCCGAAGAAGCTAGGCAGTCGCATACGACTGGACGGATTCAGAGCGACATGGGTCCCGTCAGCCAGCGTAATGGAGACTCTCTGGCCCTCAGGGGCTTCAATCCAAGTAGAATTTTCAGCAAGAATTTCTTTTTGGGCAGTTTCCTTTGAGATGAACCATGAGCCGGCAATAAGTGCCAACGCCGCAGCAACCGAGATAAACCTTAAGACTCTGGCGCGAACCTTTCCGGCAGAATGAATCCTCTTCAGTTTATGCAGTGATTCTTCTGCATAATGTTGGTCCTGAGGAGATTCCATCATTGAAATCATGGAAACAGTTTCCTGAAGGCGGGTGAACTCCTCCCTCAAGGATTGATCTTTTCCAATAGCTTGGAATAGTTCAGTTTTCTCGGAGCCGGTTGAACTCCCGGAAAAATATCTTGTCAGTAGTTCTTCTGAATCCATGGTAAGGTTGCGCATCTAACCTAATAACGCAGGATTCCCAAAAACCACCAAACTCTAAATGATAAAAATGAACAAAGGAAGAAAATCCTTCAGGGCAAAGCGTAATTTTCTAAGTGCAATGCTCATCTGCCCCTCGACCGTATTCACAGAAATGCCCAACGTGTCCGAAACCTCTTTATAGCTCATCCCTTCAATCTTGCACTTCACAAAAATTTCACGGCACCGTCCAGGAAGCGAGTTTATTGCTCGCTCAAGGACTTCTTCCAAATCCTCCTCAGAAAACTTTTTCTCATCGAAGCTGGCAAGCGACTCATACATCACATCAAGACATGTCTGGTCTATATTCAGCAACTTCCCATATTTCTTCCGACTCCTGAGATAATCCAGACATTTGTTTTTGATAATGATGAAAAGCCAAATTTGAAGATTCCCGTCAAAAGGAATAATTTCTTGGTGCTCAAACAACTTCAGAAAGACATCCTGGACAGCGTTTTCTGCGAGTGTCTTATCCACAAGATAGTTCGTGGCGAAACGTACAAGCTTAGGAAAGTACCTGATATACATCTCGTCAAACAACTTATCTTCTTTCTGTTGTCCTGCTCCCATTTTGATTATTGGCCATACTTTTGCAAAGCTACGGAAAAATCGGGCTATTCATATTATTTTCATTATATTTGGAAACTGATAAATACTGATTCTATATGTACGAAAACAACGAATACCAATACGCAACAGTGGAGACAAGGGTGAATGATCCCGTTGCAGTCTCACAGCTTTTCAAGGTCACATATTTCTGGATGGCACTCGCCCTGGCCGTATCCGGAGCAGTCGCGCTTTTCGCCTCGAACTCAGGAGTTGTGATGAACGCCATCTTCGGCAACCAACTCGTCTTCTGGGGACTTGCGATAGCTGAACTGGCACTCGTAATTATCCTGAGCGCCAACGTCTGGAGAATGTCCTTCGGGACAGCGACGTTCCTCTTCTGGGTCTATGCCGTACTGAACGGGCTTGTTCTGTCGAGCATCTTCGTGGTCTACACCACAGCCTCGATCGCATCGGTATTCTTCATCTCCGCCGGAATGTTCGGAGCCATGAGCCTCTACGGGTTCATGACAAAGAAAGACCTGACAAAGATCGGGAACATCCTCTTCATGACCCTCATAGGACTGATAATCGCTACAGTGGTCAACATATTCTGGGCGAACGGACCTCTCTACTGGATAATCACTTACGTGGGAGTAGCGCTCTTTGCGGGGCTCACTGCCTATGACACTCACGTGCTGAAGAGGATCTACAGCGACCCGGCCGTGGCTACGATGGACCAGCCGCAGAAGGTCGCCCTTCTGGGGGCTCTCAACCTCTACCTCGACGTCATTAACCTGTTCCTGTATCTCCTGAGGATTTTCGGAAACAGGGACTAACCTCTGACAGGGAAAGAATATGAACGACGAGATCAATTTCGTGAACGACCTGGCCCTGATCTTGATCTCCGCCGGCATATTCACAATCCTCTGCCGCGCTCTCAAGCAGCCTCTCATCCTCGGATACATAATCGCTGGCTTCCTGATCAGCCCGAACCTCGGGCTTGTCGGGATCATGAGCCAGTCTTCCGTCGACCAGTGGTCCGAAATCGGAATCATCTTCCTGATGTTCGGGCTTGGCCTGGAATTCAGCTTCAAGAAGCTTCTGGGCGCGGGAGCGCAGGCGCTTGTCACTGCAGGAGCCAAGTTCCTTGGCGTTTTCATGCTCGGATTCCTGCTCGGGAAGATGCTCGGGTGGACAAGCATGGAGTCCACATTCCTGGGCGGACTCCTCTCCATGTCCTCTACCGTGGTGGTAATCAAGACCTATGGAGACCTCGGGCTGATGAAGAAGCCATGGGCAGGCATCGTGTTCGGAACTCTCGTAGTAGAAGACCTGATCGCAATCCTGCTGATGGTCCTGCTCTCCACCCTGGCCGTTTCGAAGCATTTCTCCGGCGGCGAACTTCTCCTGAACCTTGCCAAGCTGCTCTTCTTCCTGGTACTCTGGTTCATCGTAGGAATCTACCTCATTCCCACGATACTGAAGAAGACGGCCAAGTACATCAGCGACGAGATTCTCCTCATAATAAGCCTCGGCCTCTGTTTCGGCATGGTCACCCTCGCCACCGATTCCGGATTCTCCTCCGCTCTCGGGGCGTTCATGATGGGATCCATTCTCGCGGAAACCATCGAGGGAGACCACATAGACAAGCTGCTGACGCCCATAAAGAACCTTTTCGGAGCGGTATTCTTCGTCTCGGTCGGGATGATGATAGATCCCAAGGTCATTGCTAGCCAATGGCTTACGATCCTGATTCTGTCTCTGTTCGTCGTCATCACCCACGTGTTCTTCGCCTGCGCCGGAGTAGTGACCGCCGGAGGCAATCTCAAGAACGGAGTCCATACGGGATTCTCCCTCGCCCAGCTCGGAGAGTTCGGATTCATTATAGCGGGAGTCGGGGTGAACCTCGGAGTCATGAGGGATTTCATCTACCCGGTCATCATCGCCGTTTCCGTGCTGACGATCTTTACGACCCCATACACCATAAAGCTGGCAGACCCTGCCTACTCGTGGCTGCAGAAGCATATCCACCAGTCCCTCCTTTCGAGAATCGACCGTCCGGACGACTACGTCGCACGCTCTACGGCGGAGAAGAGCGAATGGGCGAAATACATCACTTCCTTCGCCATCAAGGTCCTGATCTACACCGTCCTGCTTGTTGCAGTCTACATTGTATCCGCAAGCGTCCTGAACCCGCTGCTGGACAAGCTGCTGCCGGAAACAAGTCCATGGATCAAGGATGTCATCGGCATCGGAACGACGTTCGTCGCCATGACCCCGTTCCTCTACGGGCTCGTCATCAGCAACCATGGGATGCAGAAATTCATCAACAAGCTCCTGCATGACAAGAGGTCCAATATCCTTCCCATACTGGGATTCGACCTTGTACGCCTCCTGATTGCCGCAGGAATGATCCTGGCGGTGGTTTCCATCTACGTGGAGCTCGCCGCATGGCTCGTTGTCTTCACTCTTGTCTGCGCGGTCATCTATTTCATCCTCGGACGACATTACTTCCACCACTACACTTCGCTCGAGGACAAGTTCATGGAGAATTACAATGAGAAAGAAAACAGGGACCGCAGACTCCGCCCTGTCACTTCCTCTGTCCATGACAGCCTCAGCCCGTACAATGTCGGAATCGAGGAAGTAATCGTGCCTCCGGACTCCGAATTCGTGGGAAAGAAGCTCTCCGAGCTGCCGATAAGGCAGCAGTCCGGAGCCAACATCATAAAGATTACCCGAGGCAACATCCACTTCAATATCCCTACAGGAGACCAGGTTATCTACCCCTATGACAAACTCTACGCTGTCGGGACCCACGATCAGGTCGACGCCCTCCAGGCACTTGTCCATGACTCCGCAGTCTCTCCCGAGGCAAGGAAGGATGTTGCCTTCAGCGTCGAGCCGATAAAGCTCTGGGGAGATTCCTTCCTCACGGGCAAGACACTGCGCGAGGCTAATCTCCGCAAGCATGGATGCATGATAATCAGCATCCTGAAGAACGGAGACTTCATCACCAACCCGAAGCCCGACATTCTATTCGAAACCGGGGACACTGTCTGGCTCGCAGGCGACGTGGGTTCTCTCGACTGGATGAAATAACACACCTATAACCAATACGATGAAACACACCAGACTTATGGCTCTTGCCATGCTGGCCCTTGCAGTATTTTCCTGCAAGGAATCCGGCAGCGATGACCCGGTTGTACCGGAAAAGTACACGGAAGGATACTACACGAAATGGCCTTCCTACAGTCCCACAATCCATTACAATCTCAAGGAGAACGGGGAGACATACACGATGCCGACACGGGATCTTCCCTACGAAGGCAGCTACTACAAAGTCATTTCCGACGGCTGGTGGTCTTTCTTCATCGGAAACAATGCCAATCCGCTCGTGAAGGACGACGAGGTCGCCGCAAAGGCTATGCTCCGGCAGCTGAACGAGGATTTCGACTACATGACAAATGTCATGGGCTGGCCCCGCGACATGGCGGTCCAGAACGGCTACAGGAGCGCGGTATTCCTCTATGGATCAGGGCTTTCGACCGACGATGCGGCCAACACCGAGACGGGAGGCTGGCAGAGCTGGGTCGAAATCCAGGGACGCTGGTGGCCGATCCTGCTCCTCTCCTACTATCCTGTCCACTGCTTCAACCCCTCCGCCGACGCCAGCGACAGGGCATACCAGACCCATGCCGTGACCCACGAGGGAATCCACGCAATGTTCTCTTCCATGCCTGGAGGAAAGAAGGCTGCGTGGTTCAACGAGGGGGCAAACTGCTGGCTGCAGGCGACGATGGACTATGAGCGGAAATACGGAAAGGAATACGAGGCCGGGGATTTCGGATGGCTGGCGATGGGCAGCATCCTGGCTCCGTTCATGCCGATTGAGTGCTATGGCGGATGGCTTGCCGACGGCACATTCGGAGGACCTGAGGCTCAGGGCCTTGACAACAACACGAGGGAAATCCTCGGCGGAATCCAGTACAGCGAGGTTTTCCCGACATTCCTCGGGGAAATCATTGACTACTACGCAGTTCCATGGGTATGGATGAACTGCGACGGATATGTGCTCGAGGGCATTGCGAAGCAGATCGGCGACGAACAGACAAAGCGCATGATCCAGGAATACAGGGCACGGCTCGCGCTCTGCGACCTCGGGAAATATTCCAATTCCGTAAAGAGGATGTACGACACCTATATGGGCAATGTCTACAAGCCGGAGGGAGCGGAATGCGAGAACTGGAAGGCAACGCCCTATGCCCATACCGAAGAGGACAAGGACGGATGGCTGGTCCCGGACCAGAGCACGACTCCAGGATGGACCGGCGCCAACATCATTCCTATAAAGGTAACAGGTCAGTCTGCGGACATCTCCTTCAGCCCGGATGGCGTCAATTCCAATACAGGAAACATGTCCTGCCAGATCTGCTACAGGGCTGAAGACGGGACTGCCGTCTACGGAGAACCCTTCAGCGAGGGTACCTACAAGGCCGATTTCTCGGAGTACAAGCCCAAGGGCGGGATTGTCTTCGCAGTGGTCTGCAACCTCGACTACGTCTATTCCGAATCCATCAGGAGCAAGCATTTCAGCTACCGTCTCCGTCTCGGCGAGGGAGCTTCCGCCGCGGATCCCGACGGGCGCTGGTACTAGTCCCCTACCCTTTCTCAGGGCGCACAGCAAGGGCTGCGCAGCGGCCGAATCCGTGGCGCGGGTCTGTCTGCCTCATGTTGAAGATGAATCCGCGT
>CAYTXA010000111.1:0-7095 GCA_964440865.1 uncultured Muribaculaceae bacterium
CGAGCAGATTGCCGTCTTCCGTTCGAATGTAGTTGCCTGGCCCTGCTCGTCGAAGGCCATGACGACCATGGCTGCGCCGAGCCTGTGGATTTCCTTCGCGCGGGAGAGCATCACATCGGGGCCTTCCTTCAGGCTGATGGAATTGACGATGCATTTGCCCTGGGCGTTTTTCAGACCTTCGATGAGCGTGTCCCAGTGGGAGGAGTCGATCATGAGCGCAGCCTTCGCCACGTCCGGGTCGTTCTCCACCCTGCGCACGAACTTGCCCATCTCCAGCCGGCTGTCCAGCATCGCATCGTCCACATTGATGTCTATGACGGAAGCTCCGCCTTCTATCTGACCGGCGGCAATCCTGAGGGCGGTGTCGTAGTCTCCGGCGGAAATCAGCCTGGCAAACTTGCGGGATCCCGCCACGTTCGTGCGTTCTCCGACATTTGTGAAGTTGCTGTGACGCAGGTCGATATGGACGGCTTCCAGACCGCATACAGTCAGAGAGCCGTATCCGGGCTTTTCCGCTCTGGGCTTTACTCCGCTTACAGCCTCGGAAAATGCCTTGATATGGGCGGGAGTTGTGCCGCAGCAGCCTCCCACGATGTTCAGAAGTCCCGCCTTGGCCATGTCCCCCAGGACAGGAGCCATGGACTCCGGCGTCTCGTCATATCCGCCCAGTTCGTTGGGAAGACCGGCATTCGGGTAGCAGATCAGCGGCAGATCGCTGAAACGGGAGATCTCCTCCACCAGCGGACGCATTTCGGCAGGGCCGAGGGAACAGTGTATTCCGAAGGCAAGAAGGGCTGGGTAGTGGCGGACGGAAGTATAGAACGCCTCAAGTGTCTGCCCCGTCAGTGTCCTTCCGCTTCTGTCAGAGGAAGTTACAGATATCATTACGGGGAACGGGGCTATGCCTTCCTCCCCGGAGACCTTCTCCGCAGCATAGAGAGCGGCCTTCGTGTTGAGCGCGTCGAAACATGTTTCGAGCAGAAGGAAATCAGCTCCTCCCCGGATCAGCGCCCGAATCTGCTCCCCGCATGCCTCGACCATCTCGTCGAAGGTGCAGGCTCTTGCATCCGGGTCATCGAGCTTCTGGGCAAGGGTCAGGGATTTTCCCGTCGGGCCCATGCTGCCTGCCACCCAGACCTTCCGGGGAGACTTGTCAGCGACTTCGCGGGCAATGCGCGCGCCCTCGAACGCCATCTGTGCGGCATTCTCTTGCTGCCCGAAGTTTTCCTGCGAGAAACGGTTCGCGCCGAAAGTATTGGTTTCGATGATGTCCGCCCCGGCGGCGATGTAGCGGCTATGGATATCTGCGATCAGCGACGGCCAACGGATATTGAGCAATTCGTTGTCGCCGCCGCTGACACTTTCCGCCTTGATGGCCTGCTGGATCATGGTGCCCATCGCGCCGTCAAGGACAAGGATCCGGTCCCGGAACAAATCCCGGGCTATTGGTTCACTCTTCATTTGTCAGGTTCGTTCGAACCCAAAGATAGGAAATTCCTACTTCTTTATGAAAATTAATGCCATCAAAGGCAGGGATAGGATCGCCATGGTTGCGCTGATCGGCAGATAGATGCCGAAATTGACGTACTTGACGACGAGGAACGTGACAAGCAGAAGCGCGATTCCCATCGCGGAGGAAATCACATAGTGCTTCCTGATGTCCATGTCCTTGCAGACGAGGCGGCTGAGGTTCGGTACGCCGAGCGAGATGAATCCGATCGGGCCGCAGATACTTACCGCGCTGGTAACCAGGAACATGATTGCAAGCAGCAGAAGCGCCTTTATCTTCTGGGACAGCTCAGTCTCGCCTTTCATGTGGGCCGTGAGCCCGCGTGCCGAAGCCAGCGCCGCGACCATTCCGATCGCGAAAAGGACCAGGGCGAAAATCACGTCTCCCGTTGTCACCCCTTCCATGTTGAAGTTTGCGGCGCCCCAGAGGTAGTACTTCTTCAGAAGGTCGCCGTTGGGGGCATTCGTCACGACAATTGTCCCGAGCGAACCTATCAGGGTTCCGAAGAGGATTCCGAACGTGATCAGCTGCTGGGTATTGATCTTCAGCGCCACGAGTACGCATATGATGGTGCAGATGAGCGTGCAGACGAACGACCCCACGGTCAGGGAGCAAACACCGGACATGGTCGCCGCAGCAGCGCCGAGGCATGCCGCGGAACCAAGTCCGAGAGAATAGACGTCACCAAGCTGGTTGCGCCACAGATACTGCATCTGGATTCCGCCCACGGGCAGTGCAATGCCGCTCAGGACTACGAACAACAGGCTGAGCAACATGGCTAGAACGAGAATTCGATTCCACCGTAGATCGCCATGCTGGGCATGGGGTATCCGCTGACCATGAAGTAGCGGTTGTCGGAGAGGTTGCGGCCGGTAAGACTCAGGGTGAGCGGTCCGCAGCCATTGAGGTTGAAGCGCTTGTAGAGCGTCAGGTCAAGGGTGTTCCAGTCGGGGAGATCTCCGTATGAGTCCTTGAGGTCCTTGCGCCAGTTCCATGTCAGGTCAGCGCCCCAGGTCCCGTACTCTGCTGTGCCGGAGAATGTTACGGAGTGCTTCGGCACATAGGGGATCTGCTTGTTGTAGGAGAGGCTTTCCTTGTTCTTGTCCTTGGAAGATTCGAAGGAATATTTCGCCTTTCCTGAAAGGAGAAGCATGTCAGCCTTGTAGTCTGCTCCGGCGGTGAGGTCGAACCCGACGGACTCTACTTTGCCGATGTTGTAGGGAAGCCATACGTTGGGATCCTCAGGCGTGGGTGCGGAAGTGATCTTGTCCTTCAGATGGTTGTAGAAGAAGTCCGCGCCAAGCTTAACGGTCGTGTTCTCGCATGCCTCGGTCCTCCACCTGAGACCAAGGTCGGAGAGGAATGCCCGCTCAGTCTTCAGGTCGGGATTGCCGTAGCCGGTATAATAGAGATCGTTGAAGGTCGGGATCCTGTTTGTCCCGCGGGCGAAGGCAACAATGTCAAGCCCGTCCAGAACGGTGTACTTCAGGTCGACGGAAGGGGAGAGGAAGTTCCTGTTCTTGTGGTCCTTGTCGAAAGCGCCAACATATTCGAGGGCAACGTTCCCGACGAACCCGTCCAGGATGAAGGCGGAAGACAGGACGGAGTTCACGCCGAAGCGGGACTCGTTGTAATATGTCGCATCGAGGTCGTCATAGCGTGCGCCGACTGCGAGGGAAACCTTCCACCAGTCCATGAGAGTGAAAACATGGGAGGAATTGACCTGAGCTTCCTTCTGCTTGTACTCGCTGTCGCCGTACGAGCTTGTGTACCCGATCTTGTCGAACGAGCCCTTGGCGCTCAGGCTGAGCGTGTAGAGGTCGGAGAATGCTTTCATGAACGAGCCCTGGGCGAAGAAGTTGTCGTCCTGCTGGCGGTCCTTGGAAGGCCATGAGACAGACCCGGGCGTGCCTCTGTCGGACGTGTTGTAGTATGCCTTGGCGTGCCAGTTGCCGCCGGTGACATTTCCGAAGAAGTCGACTCCCGCGCGGTACTGCTTAATGTCATTGTCGGAGCGCTTGTTGTCGGAACCGTACTTGAAGTCCCCGTCGCTGAAGACGGCATCGCCGTTGACAGACATGGAAACCGCGTCGGAGAGCTTGTAGCTCAGGCGCACGTGCGGAAGGTAGGTTCCGAAGGAGCCGCCCTTGAAGGAAGCCGTACCGCCGAATCTCCCGTTGCCGAATTCGGGACGGGCAGTGTTGAAATAGATGCTATTGCGGGCATAGTCGACCACGACGGAGCTGTAGTCCAGCAGGTTATAAATTCCGAGATCGCCCTGTCCGCTCATCACGTTGCCGACAGCAATGCCGTCGACATAGATGTTGGTGTGGGCGTTGCCCAGGCCGCGGATGCTGACGTTCTTCAGTCCGGAGAAACCGCCGTAGTCGCTCGTCTGGATGCCGGGGAGTTTGTTGAAGACGTCTGTCGACACGATGGTGTTCACGGATGAAACTGTGTCGGCGACCGAAACAACCAGTCCCTTGTCAGCCGGAATCGCTGCAGGAGAGAGTGTGTCTGCAGGTTCAGCTGCAAGCCCGGCCGCAAGGAGTAAAATTGCAAAACTCATACTGCAAAAAGTTATGGATTAAGTGTGTTGCAAAGATAGATTTTTTTATTCGTATCTTCGCAAAATGAACTGGACAGGAATAATACTGGGCGCGAGCGCCTTCTTGATAATAGGAATTTTCCACCCGATCGTGATCAAATCCGAATACTACTTCGGGAAGAGATGCTGGTGGTGTTTTGCCCTGGCCGGACTTGGGTTCAGCGTTGCGGCGCTCCTGTCCGGCAACGATCTGGCATCCACGATTCTCGGCGTCGTTGCCTGCAGCTGCTTCTGGTCCATACTGGAGCTTTTCGAGCAGGACAAGCGGGTAAGGAAAGGATGGTTCCCGAAGAATCCTGCGAGAAAATACGAAGACTGACCTGCGATGGAAGCGGACCCGTTGCTTAGATACGACCTCGGAGAAGAAGTGGAGGCCTGGTCGAGCAGAAAAGGAGCGGTACTGCCATACCCTGTTGTCATGGGTCATCAGGTCCACGGCGACAGGATTGCCGTAATCACAAGGCCGGACACAACCAGGAAAGAACTCGAAGGATATGATGCGTTCGTCACGGCAACGCCTGGATACGCCCTCGCGGCGCGTTCAGCCGACTGCATGCCGATTCTCATCCATGATCCTGTCCACAAGGCAGTTGCGGCGGTACATGCCGGGTGGAAGGGGACTGTTCGGAGGATTTCGCAGAAGACATTGCGGGAAATGGGGCGGCTGTTCGGCACTAAGCCGGAAGATATTCTTGCCGCAATCGGCCCCGGGATCGGTCCCGACAGCTTCCAGGTCGGAGAAGAGGTCGTCGACGCTTTCCGGAAGGAAGGCTTTCCCATGGAAAAGATATGGAGCTGGCGCGGCCCGGCAATGGAAGACATGGCAGGCGGCCACCACATAGACCTCTGGGAAGCGAACAGGTGGCTGCTGGAGGAGGCAGGAGTTCCAGAGGGGCACGTCCATGTCGCAGGAATAGACACATACCGCGACGAGACATTCTATTCCGCCAGGCGCGAAGGTCTCGGCACGGGACGCATCATCTCATCAATCAGGATAATACCTCGGAAATGACACATGCAATAGTTCTCGCCCTGCTCATCCCGTTCCTGGGAACAGCACTGGGCTCAGCCTTCGTCTTCTTCATGAAAGAGGAAATGTCCCCCAGAACGCAGAAGTCGCTTCTTGGGTTCGCGTCAGGAGTAATGGTAGCGGCAAGCGTGTGGTCGCTGCTTCTGCCTTCGCTGGAAATGTGCGCGGACATGGGCAAGGCCAGGATCATTCCGGCAGTTGCCGGACTGCTGCTGGGCATGGGATTCCTGCTTGTAGTGGACACGCTGACGCCCCATCTCCACGTCGGGGATGACCATCCGGAAGGGCTCAAGTCCCACCTCTCGCGCCTCACTATGCTGAGCCTCGCGGTCACGATCCACAACTTCCCTGAAGGGATGGCAGTCGGAGTCGTTGTCGCCGGCGCGATCGCGGGGGGAGAATGGATCTCCACGGCAGGGGTTGTGGCCATGGCAGTCGGCATAGCGATCCAGAACATTCCGGAAGGGGCGATCATATCCATGCCGATGAAGGCCGCAGGCGGAAGCCGCTGGCGCAGTTTCGCTACCGGCACACTCAGCGGGGCTGTAGAACCTATCGGGGCAATTCTCGTGATACTGCTTGCCTCAGTCATGGAACCCGTGCTTCCGTATCTGCTCGGTTTCGCCGCCGGCGCCATGCTTTACGTCGTAGTCGAGGAACTTATTCCCGAAGCATCGGAAGGGGAACATTCCAATTTCTCCACCGTCGGCTTCGCGCTCGGATTCTCCCTGATGATGGTACTTGACGTTGTACTTGGCTGATACCCAGGGAAATTTTCCTAAATGTTCTCGAGCAGAGCCTTGTAGTCAGGATTCTTCTCGATGTTGTTTGTTTCCACGATAGAAGCACGCAGCCCCATGAGCCTACCCGTCTCGATGTTGTCCGCCCTGTCGTCGAAGTAGAGCGTCTCGCCGGGGACAATGCCCGTCTCCGCTATCATCTCCTCGTAGATCTCCCTTCCGGGCTTTGCCTTCCCCATCTCGTAGGAAAGGAAGAGCCTTTCGAAACATTCCTCAGGACGGTAGCCGGCAGCATGGAACTGCGCAACGCAGTTCTTCCAGATCGGCCCGCAGATATTGCTGAGCAGAAAGACCCTGTAGCGGGGTTTCAGGCCCACGACTTTCTCAACGCGTGACGCCACCAGATCCCCGTCCAGCATGCTCAGGACCTTTCCGAGGTCTTCGAGAGTGACACCTTCCCCGCAGAAGCCATGCATCTCCGCTATGACCTCGTCCGTAGGCCTGACACCGTCTATGTAATCGTTCATCAACCTTCCGATGATATCTTCATGGAGGGTCTGCGTTTCTTTCGAAATCCCAAGATCCGAGAAAGCCCTCCGGACGGGCTCCGCGTAGACATTGGCAATCACACCGCCGTAGTCGAATACGATATTCTTTATTTCGTTCATGCTGGAAAATATAGCAATTTTTTGGGAAACTTCTTTCCGGAATGCTACCTTTGCGCGACATTATGCTCTGGAAATACTTTTTAGTCTGCAACAAGATAGGCGCCTTCACGCTCGGAGGCGGATACGCCATGATCCCGATCATGGAGAGGGAATTCGTGGACAATTACCACTGGATGGACAGGCAGGAGTTCATGGACATCATGGTCGTTGCCCAGACTACGCCAGGAATCTTCGCCATCGACATGGCTTCCCACGTCGGCTACAAGCTGCGCGGCGTATGGGGAGGAATAGTCGGCGCACTCGGAATAGCTCTGCCGAGCATCCTCGTCATCCTGCTGATAGCCATGTTCTTCCATAATTTCCGCGAGAATCCCTGGGTCGAGAAATTCTTCAGCGGAGTTCGTCCCGCGGTCGTAGCCCTGATTGCCTCGCCGTGCCTTAAGATGGCCAGGACAGCAAACCTGACGTGGAAGAACGTCTGGGTGCCAATAGTATGCATAGTCCTGATCGTGGCCCTGAAAGTGTCCCCGATCTGGCTC
>CAYTXA010000112.1:0-6307 GCA_964440865.1 uncultured Muribaculaceae bacterium
CTGGAAAACCTTGCGCAGCGGGGACGATGCCGTGTTCGACCGCGAGATCGTCTTCGACGGAGCCGACATCGCGCCCATGATAACCTATGGCACGAACCCCGGCATGGGCATGTCCATAGACAGCACGATTCCCGAGGGAACAGATGCCAAGGCACTGAAATACATGGGATTCGAGGATGGGCAGAAGCTGCTCGGAAAGAAGATAGACTACGTGTTCCTCGGAGCATGCACCAACGGGCGCATCGAGGATTTCCGCGCATTCGCATCGATTGTCCGCGGCCACCACAAAGCTCCGGACGTCGTGGCATGGCTCGTTCCTGGTTCATGGGACGTGCGCAAGCAGATCGTGGAGGAGGGCCTCGACAAGGTTCTCTCCGAGGCTGGTTTCGAAGTGCGCCAGCCGGGATGCTCCGCCTGCCTTGCCATGAACGACGACAAGGTCCCGGCAGGAAAGTACTGCGTCTCGACGAGCAACCGCAACTTCCAGGGCCGTCAGGGTCCCGGTTCCCGCACCCTGCTCGCTAGCCCGCTCACGGCTGCCGCAGCCGCAATCACCGGAGTAGTCACCGACCCAAGAGAATTCCTTTAGCCATGAAACAGAAATTCAACATCATAGAAAGCACCTGCGTCCCGTGGACACGGACCAGATTATCCCGGCCCGTTTCCTCAAGGCTACGACCAGGGACCTCAAGTTCTTCGGAGACAATCTGTTCTGCGACTGGAGGCATAATCCCGACGGCTCGCTGAAGAAGGATTTCGTCCTCAACGATCCCCGCTACGGCGGAGAAATTCTCGTGGCAGGGAAAAACTTCGGCTCCGGCTCCAGCAGGGAGCATGCCGCATGGGCGATAGCCGGTTATGGCTTCCGCGTCGTGATTTCCAGCTTCTTTGCCGATATCCACAAGAACAATGAGCTCAACAACTTCGTCCTTCCCGTGACCGTGTCGGAGAGCTTCCTCAAGGAGCTTTTCGCATCGATAGATGCCGACCCGAAGACGAAAGTACGCGTCGACGTGCCCGCCCAGACCGTGACGAATCTCGCAACAGGCAGGACGGAAAGCTTCGAGATCAGCAAGTACAAAAAGTACTGCCTCGAGAATGCAATGGACGACATCGATTACCTGCTTTCGACCAAGGACAAGATCGAGGCATTCGAGAAGAGCAGATCATGATAGAGATACTCGACACGACTCTCCGCGACGGAGAGCAGACCGCAGGCGTTGCCTTCAACGCTTCCGAGAAGCTCGCGATAAGCAGGCTCCTGCTGGAGGACCTGAAGGTCAACAGGATAGAGGTCTGCTCTGCGCGTGTTTCGGAGGGCGAGAGGGACGCTTTCACGAGGGTCTGCACCTGGGCCTCGGAGGCTGGCCTCATCGACAGGGTCGAGGCTCTCGGCTTCGTGGACGGGGAAAAGTCCGTCGACTGGATCTCTTCCTGCGGAGGAAAGGTCATAAACCTTCTCTCCAAGGGGTCGCTCCGTCATCTGGAGGGGCAGCTCCGCAAGACTCCCGAGCAGCATCTCTCCGACATTCTCGAAGTCGTCGGGAACGCCCGCAAGCGCGGAATGACCGTCAACCTCTACCTCGAGGACTGGTCCAACGGCATGATTTCTTCGAGAGATTATGTCTGGTTCATGATGGACCACCTCAAGGACAGCGGGATAAGCCGTTTTCTTCTGCCCGACACCCTAGGAGTGCTTAGTCCCGAGCAGACGAGGGAGTTCTGCACCGACATGGTCGAGCGCTATCCCGGCCTGCACTTCGACTTCCACGCCCACAATGACTATGGTCTCGCGGTCGCGGACACTCTCGAAGCCGTACGAGCGGGATTCCAGGGCGTACACGTCACGGTCAACGGGCTTGGCGAGAGGGCCGGCAATGCTCCCGTAGCCAGCGTAGTTGCGGGGCTGTCCGACATACTGCACGTGGAGACAGACGTCGACGAATCCCGTCTCACTCATGTAAGCCGCTATGTGGAAGGGCTTTCCGGAGTCCGCATCCCGTCAAATGAACCTATTGTCGGGGAATCCGTATTCACCCAGACGAGCGGAGTCCACGCCGACGGGGACCGCAAAGGCGGCCTATACCAGAACGCCCTGAAGCCGGAGCGTTTCGGCCGCAGCCGCAGCTACGCCCTCGGCAAGACGAGCGGTAAGGCCAGCATCGGGAAGAACCTCGAGATGCTGGGGATATCCCTCACGCCAGAGCAGATGAAGATGGTGACCGACAGGGTCGTGGAGCTCGGCGACAAGAAGGAGGACCTGACGCCCGAGGATCTGCCCTACATCGTGGCAGATGTCATAAAGGGCAGCCATGTAGAAGGGGCTGACAACGTGCATGTTGTCAACTATTCCCTGCAGCTGACCCGGAGCATGCGCCCGACTGCGAACGTCAAGATCGACATAAAAGGCAAGGAATACGAGGAGAATGCGGCTGGGGACGGACAGTACGATGCCTTCATGCACGCGCTCTGGAAGATCTACGACAATCTGGGCAAGAAGCATCCGCTCCTGACCGACTACCAGGTCAAGTTCCCGCCTGGAGGAAAGACGGATGCCCTCGTGGAGACTTCGATTTCATGGAATCTCGACGGCTACGCCTTCAAGACCCACGGGCTCGATGCCGACCAGACGGAGGCTGCCATAAAGGCCACCTTCAAGATGCTCAACATCATAGAGAATCCGGACATTCTCCGGAAAACTCACAAGGAATCATAACAGAACAAAATACCAATAACCATGCATTTCAAGATAGCAGTTCTTCCCGGTGACGGAATCGGCACCGAAGTAGTGGCTGAGGCCGTGAAGGCGGTTGAGGCCACATGCAAGAAGTTCGGACACACGGCAGAGTATGAGCATGCGCTCGTAGGGGCCTGTGCGATAGACGAATGTGGAGATCCATATCCTGACAAGACCCATGAGATCTGCCTAAGGAGCGACGCAGTCCTTTTCGGCGCCGTCGGCTCTCCGAAATATGACAATGACCCGACCGCCAAGGTTCGCCCGGAGCAGGGCCTTCTGGCAATCCGCAAGAAGCTCGGGCTCTACGCCAACCTCCGTCCGATAGAGACTTTCCATGCCCTTGCGGACAAGTCTCCGCTGAAGAAGGAGCTGGTCGACGGGGCTGATTTCCTCTGCGTGCGCGAGCTCACCGGCGGAATGTATTTCGGTGCGCGCGGCCGCGAGGACAATGGAGATACTGCCTTCGATACAAATGTCTACCACCGCTATGAGGTCGAGAGAATCCTGAAGCTCGGGTTCGAATATGCCATGAAGCGCAGGAAGCATCTGACCGTCGTCGACAAGGCAAACATCCTCGAGACGTCCCGTCTGTGGAGGCAGATTGCCCACGAGATGGAGCCGTCATATCCGGAGGTCAGCGTGGACTACATCTATGTGGACAATGCCTCGATGCAGCTCATCCGCAACCCGAAGGTATTCGACGTGATCGTGACCGAGAACACGTTCGGAGACATCCTGACCGACGAGGCCAGCTGCATTTCCGGATCCATGGGGCTTCTCGCCTCCGCTTCCGTCGGAGAACACACGAGCCTCTATGAGCCTATCCATGGATCATATCCCCAGGCTGCCGGCAAGAACATCGCAAATCCCCTTGCAGCAATTCTTTCTGCTGTCATGATGTTCGAGTACAGCTTCGGGCTCATGGAAGAGGGCAAGGCCATAAGGAAGGCCGTTGCCGCATCCATCGACGAGGGCATCGTGACCGAGGATCTCGCCGCTCCGGGACAGAAGAGGTACTCCACCACGGAGGTCGGCGACTGGGTTGCAGCACATATCTAACAGACACATAAAAGAACTTGACAAATATGGCAAACATTGATTGGGACAAACTGGGCTTCGATGCCTACAGGACCGACAAGATCATGATGGCTAAGTACTTCGAGGGAAAATGGTCCACCCCCGAAGTCCACGATTTCCGCTTCAGCATGGATCCGTTCTCATGCTCCCACTATGCAATCTCCTGCTTCGAGGGGCTGAAGGCGTTCCGTCAGAAGAACGGAGATATCGTGATGTTCCGCCCGGACGAGAATGCCAAAAGGCTCGCCCGCACGGCCACATACCTCGGACTTCCCGAGGTTCCGGAGGAGATGTTCATCTCCATGTGCGCCGATGCCGTGAAGGAGAACATCGACTTCCTCCCGCCCTACGGGCATGAGGCTTCGATGTATGTCCGTCCGCTTCTCTTTGGAACGCTGCCGCAGATGCAGCTCGTTCCTC
The DNA here is from genome assembly GCA_964440865.1 of uncultured Muribaculaceae bacterium. Taxonomy (GTDB): domain Bacteria; phylum Bacteroidota; class Bacteroidia; order Bacteroidales; family UBA932; genus Cryptobacteroides. The sequence goes on from CAYTXA010000112.1 coordinate 4,238, forward strand.
CAAAGCAGGACATCACCTTCGCTGTCATGGTTGCTCCGGCAGGTTCATACTATGGCGCCCACCTGAGGTCTTTCGCGGGTGTGATCCCTGAGAACTATGACCGTGCCGCGCCGCTCGGGTCCGGCAGCTACAAGATCGGCGCGAACTATGCCAGCACCTTCAAGCCCTACAGGATTGCCCATGAGCAGGGCTACACCGAGCTACTGTACCTGAACTCCAAGACGCATGAATACATCGATGAGTTCGGGTCCTCCAACTTCTTCGGCATCGAGGGAAATACTTATGTCACTCCGCTGTCCGACAGCGTTTTGCCTTCGATTACGAACAAGTCGCTGCGTCAGGTGGCCGAGGACTTCGGGATGAAGGTCGAGAGGAGGAAGATTCCCGTAGAGGAGCTCGCGAAGATGGATGAGGCGTCCGCCTGCGGAACTGCCGTAGTACTGACCCCGATGTCCCGCATCGACATGAAGCCGGAGCTCGAGAAGCCTGAGGTCAGGAAATCATGGCGCTTCACCCCCGACGGTGTCGTAGGTCCTGTCTGCACAAGGCTCTACAAGCAGATCACCGGCATTCAGTTCGGTGAGCTTGAGGATCCCCACGGCTGGTGCTACAGGGTCAAGTAGCCCTGGCGTAGACTGTACCGTTACCCGGTACTGCTACCCTGTACCGTTACCCTGTACCGTTACCCTGTACCGTTACCCTGTACTATTACCCCGCCTTATTGTCCCGTCCGGAAATGTGCCGTCAGGCCTCCCCGGGCGGGATTTCCGTATCGTCCCGGCGATCCAGCGGGCATACCGGGATATCCCGTGTTTCCCCGCGTTCTCTGCGCCCCTTCATTCTCCCGCGTTCCCCCACCCAAAGGTGCTCCGTTTTGGACCTTCCGCCGGCTTTCTCCGACCTTTTCCGGAGGAAGGTACATCTCCTGCACCTTCGGTCGGCTTTTCCCCGGCTTTTCCCGCGCGAACATGCGCCGTCCTGTACCTTGGAGCGGTTTTCTCCGGCTTTTCCCGCGCGAACATGCACCGTCTTGTACCTTCGAGCAGCTTTCCCAGGCATTTCCCGACTGACGGTACATCTTCCTGCACCTTCGGACGGCTTAGAGTCGGAGGAGGGAACGCGAAAAGGTTTTAAGCGTGTATTCCTCCAAACCTTAGGTCGGAGCAAAGAGCACGAAAAGGTTTTAAGTGCGCCCTCGTCCTACCCTCACTCTCTCGAATGGTAAAATTATCGACCATTCGCGAGAGTTTTGCGGCGTTTCCCCGCTCACCTGGCAGAATTTCCGACCATTTGAGAGAAATTAAATCGTTATTTCGCGCTCAAATGGTAGGAATCTGTTCCAAGTAATGGAGGGAGAAGGGAGAAGGGAAAGGTGAAGGATGCACCGGCGAAACTTGGGCGAAGGACTCGGGCAAGAAGGGCAGCAGGAGTGGCTAGCCCATGGCGTCGAAGCTGGGGACGAAGTTGAGCTGGACCATCTGTGCGAAGGTCTCGGCAATCTCGCGGTCGGAATACTGCAGGAACGTCCCTACGTCATGCATCAGCTTCATCTCCGGGTCATCGATCTTCTTGTCCGCAAGCACAAGCCCGATCACATACTCGAAAAGTGTATCCCTCAGCCCTGGATTGATCTTCATCAGCTTCATGACGCTGCCGTTGAACATCTTGACAATCTCCTCCGGCGGCATCTTGCTGATAGCCATGAGATATTCCCTCGGGAAAATCTCAAGCTGCGAAAGGTTGTTCAGGATCGTCTCCCACTCCTCCTCCGAAACCTCATTGTCGGCACTCGCGACAAGCAGCCCCGCAGAAGCGATGAACTGAGCCAGATACTTCCCCTCCTCCCCGTTGAACACCTTCAGCAAGGCAGTCGCAATCCCCTCCATCCCCGACGAAAGTGCCTTCTGGGAAGAGGCCGTGGCATAGAGGTTCAGCGACTGTATCCTCACGGGATTGACCGGATGGTCGAAAAGATTCATGCCCTTGTCCTTCACGAAATAGTCAAGGTGCTTGAGATTGTTCTTGATGAAAAGGTCAAGGTCGAAATTGTCCTTGGTCAGATGCAGCCCC
>CAYTXA010000112.1:6317-7093 GCA_964440865.1 uncultured Muribaculaceae bacterium
CCCGATGCCATCTTGTAGAAAGCCGAGACGCATGTATTCAGGTCAGGGATAGAAAGATAGCAATATCGGTCGGCAGTCAGCTCGCAAAGCTGCTGCCACAGGCGGAACTTATAGGCAAGAATCAGCGGGATCGCAGCCTTGTCCGGCGGGAAGACAAAATACACCAGGTCGGAAAGGTTCGTATCCTTGTTTATGAGATGCCCGAACTCATGCCCGATCACGAACCGGAGCTCGTCTTCGGTCATCAGGTCTATGAGCGCAGAATTCACGTTTATGATGTCCGGCTCCGACGGGACACGCGCCATGACCGAAAACGCATTGACATCCGAATCGCTTGACACATAGAAATCTACCTGTCTCTTGTAGCCAAGCCCGGTCTTCACCCCGTCGAAAATTTCGTAGAGCTTAGGCATGATCTCAGGCTCAATCTTGAAGCTGTGCCCCTCCATCCTGCTCTGCCAGTAGTTCTCCGAGCTGGTGGAATTCAGCTTCCTGATGATCTTCTCGAGATATTTGCCCTGGAGCGCATTGTATATCTGCTTGCGGATTTTCTCCTCAAGGGCAATCTGCGGTTTCAACATGGTCCTTGTCATGGTCAAAATGTTTTAGCATCATCGTAAATTTAGCGAAAAATCCCGACAATGGGCAAGAAAACGTATATTTGCATCCGCAAAAAAAACTGAAATGAGAGGACTGGAAACAATTCTGCTTCTGATAGTATCGAACGTATTCATGACATTTGCCTGGTACGGGCATCTGAAACTGCAGGAGATGCA
>CAYTXA010000113.1:0-7017 GCA_964440865.1 uncultured Muribaculaceae bacterium
TGAAGGCGGCAACGCGCAGAAGTCCTACGACCGCAACGTCGCCACCACCTGGACGAACATCCTGTCCTACAACCCGACGTTCGGCGACCACACCCTGGGCATCATGCTGGGCCAGGAAAGCTTCAGCCGCAACGTGGCGGGCGTTTCCGCCGGGCGCAAGGGCTTCCCGTTCGGCGGCCTCTATGAGCTCAGCTCCGCCGCCGAGCCGGACTATTCCAGCTCCTACGTGGACAACTACCGGCTCCTGTCCTTCTTCAGCCGCCTGGAGTACAACTACGCCGACAAGTACTACGTGTCCGGCTCGGTCCGTACCGACGGTTCCTCCAAGTTCTCGCCCATCTCCCGCTGGGGTACCTTCTGGAGCGCCGGCGCTTCCTGGAGAATCAACAACGAGGACTTCATGAGCGACGCCACCTGGATCGACAACCTCAAGCTCAAGGCCAGCTACGGTGCCGTGGGTAACGACAACCTGTCTTCCTGGTACTGCTACCAGGGCCTGTATGCCGCCGGTTACAACGACCTCTCGAACGCGGGCGTCGTGATCTCCCGTCTTCCGAACGAAACCCTCAAGTGGGAGACCAACCTCCAGTTCAACACTGGTGTCGACTTCTCTCTCTTCAACAGGCTCACCGGCAGCTTCGAGTTCTTCAACCGCAAGTCCAAGGACCTGCTCTTCACGATGCCTATGGCCCTGTCCACCGGTTTCAGCGGAATCGACCGCAACATCGGCGATGTCAAGAACGACGCAGTCGAGCTCACCCTCGACTACCAGGTCTTCAACACCAAGGACTTCCAGTGGAACGTGAACTTCAACACCACCCACTACGAGAACAAGATCACGTCTCTCCCGCAGGATGAGATGAACGCCGGCTACTTCAAGTGGAGAGAGGGCGAGAGCCGCTACAACTTCTGGGGCGTCGAATATGCAGGCGTCAATCCGGAGAACGGAAACGACCAGTTCTGGATGAATGTCTATGACAACGTCACCGACCCCGAAACAGGCGTGACTTCCCGCGTCGTCGTCGACCGCGTCAAGACCGAGAGCACGTCGGACGTCACGAGCGATGACCAGAAGAAGTACCTGGGAAGCGCCATTCCTGATTTCTACGGTGGCTTCACCAACACCTTCAGCTGGAAGGGCTTCGACCTTTCCGTCATGCTCTACTACAGCATCGGCGGCAAGCTCTACGATACCGACTACTCCCAGATGGCTGCATACCGCAGAGGCTTCATGCTCCATCCGGACCTTCTCACCGATTCATGGACACCGGAGCACACCGATGCAAAGCTCCCGCGCGTCAACAGGAACACCGTCGACATCTTCTCCACGAAGTATCTGTTCAACAACAGCTTCCTCCGTCTGAGGAACGTAACCCTCGGATATTCCCTTCCGAAGACTCTCCTCAGCAAGATCAACGTCGAGTCCTGCCGCGTATATGTACAGGGTGACAACCTCCTGACATTCGGCAGCGCCCAGAGGCGTGGCACCGATCCTGAGCAGAGCATCAGCGGTACGACCTCCAACCGCTTCCCGACCACGAAGGTATTCACTTTCGGTGTTCAGATAACATTATAGGATAGGAGATTACAATCATGAAAAAATTCATAATAGCAACGTCTGTAGCGTTGACTGCACTCCTTGCAGCCTCCTGCAGCGATTTCCTGGAGACCAATCCTACAAGCTCCGTTGCCGAAAACCAGGTCTTCAACACCATAAAGGGTGCTGAGGCTGCGCTCAACGGATGCTACAATCTTCTCCATTTCAACGATGAGAGCTACGGCAGAGGCGACGTCTCCGGATATGTAAGCCAGATCATGACATTCGATGTCACCGGCGAGGACATTATCGTCAACGGCGGTTGGTACGGATTCGACTACAACTTCTGGGGCCACCAGAGAGGAGACATCTTCAAGACCTACACCCTCTGGAACTACTACTATCCTCTGATCAACAACCTCAACAGCGTCATCAAGTACACTCCTGACATCGCGGGAGCTCCCGAGGACGAGGTCGATGCCATTGTAGGACAGGCTCTTGCAATGCGCGGCTGGTGCTACTTCAACCTGGCCCAGATCTTCCAGCACACCTATCAGCTTGCCCATCCGAAGAACATGCCCGGTGTCCCGATCTACACTGAACCTACCACCGAGGAGACCGAAGGTGCCCCGCGCGGAACCATCGACGACACCTACAACCAGGTGCTTTCCGACCTGACCGCCGCAGAACCCATGCTCGCGAACTACACACGTGCCGCCAAGAACCACGTGGACCAGTCCGTGTGCCAGGGCATCCTCGCTCACGTCTATCTCGTTATGCAGAACTGGAGCAAGGCAGCCGAGTATGCCGCCAAGGCACGCGCCAACTATCCTCTGACCACAAACGAGGAATACAATGCCGGTTTCAACGACCTCAGCACTCCTTCCTTCATGTGGGGACTTATCCAGGACAAGGAAAACAAGCTCTTCGGCAACGGAGACTATGGTCCCTTCGCTCTCTGGGCAAACTGGGTAACCCGTGGCAGCAATGACAAGTGGTCCTTCAACTGCCTGTTCCTGAACGACAAGTTCTATGAGTCCTTCGACGACGGAGATATCCGCAAGGACCAGATCTGGCTCGAGAAGGAAAAAGTCGGCGGAATGTACTGCTCGAGGAAGTTCTACGACAATGCCGACATGACCGGCGCGTTCCCGTACATGCGCTCCGATGAACTCCTCCTCTGCGAGGCCGAGGCCAAGGCACATCTGGGAGATGATGCTGATGCACAGGCTCTTGTAGGACAGCTTCAGAGCCTCCGCGGTGCTACTCCTACTACCGCTACCGGAAACGCTCTCATCGAGAACATCCTTCTGGAGCGCCGCAAGGAACTCTACGGAGAAGGCTACGCATGGCTTGACATCATCCGCAACTGCAAGCCCCTGCTCCGCGAGGGCATGCACGCTGACTACGGCGGCGCCTTCCCGATTCCCGCAAAGTCCTGGCGTTTCGTATACCAGATCCCGCAGAGCGAGATCCTGAACAACCCGAACATCAACTCCACTCCTTGGCCCAATGGCGACCAGAACGTCTTCGATGCGGTCACCGTTACCTTGGAATAGCCTAACAACTGAACAATCATGAAAATCTTGCATAAAATCACATGTGTGCTGGCTGCGGCTGTGATGGCCCTCTCGCTTGCTTCCTGTACAAATGATGAGAAAGATCTCACTCCGATTGCACAGCCTGCAAACGCTACCTACACTTCGGACTTCGGTTCCATCACCCTGACATGGGATTCCGTTCCGGAGGCCGGGCAGTACCAGTATATCGTAAGGAATCCGCTTTCCTACGTCGTAGCAAAGGGATTCACCACTTCCACCAGCGTCACCGTTGGTTCCCTCTCTCCTGCAACCACCTACAAGATCCAGATCAAGGCTATCCCTGCAGGCGTTGACGCAGAAAAGTACACTGGCTCCGACTACTTCGTGATCGAGGCCACCACTGCAGCCCCGAAGACTTACGACTATGCGTGGTCATTCCCTGCCAAGATATGGTGGAACTATGACAGCCCTGTCCATGAGTCCACGAAGGCAGTCTTCGGTCTGACCAAGGACGGCAAATATGTCATCCAGTCCTGGGGCGGAGTCGTCGGCATGGACCTCGTCTTCACCCTTAGCGACAAGGGCGAATGGCTGATCGACTATGCCGAATCAACCTGCTATGTAAGTGGTCCTGACGGCAACACAGCCCTCACTCTCGCTCACGGAATCGGCGGTACCCAGAAGCAGTACTGCTACTTCTACGAGAACAATACCGGAAGCTCCTTCACGGGCAACGAGACCGGCGGAAAGGGCGAGGCATGGATGTACAACCCGGACGGCGACTGGACAGGCTACTACTTCACCTACGGCGAATACAAGGAACCCGAACCCGAACCCACTCCCATCGATGCTGACCCGACCGAGGCTCTCGACCGCAAGGCAGACATTACCGTCGACGGCGAAAATATCGGCACAGCTTCTGTCAAGTTCGATCCTTCTACGGGGATCTGGACCGTGGACAGCTGGTATGGTGTCGAAGGATACGGTATCGCATTCAAGCGTGACGCTACCACCGGCGAATGGATCATCGATACCGAGAACTCCTCCGCATACATTTCCGGACCTGACAGCGACGGCAACATCGACATGGCCCATGGCCTGAAGGGCAAGGGATATTATACCACCTGCCTCCTCCAGTCCACAATTTCCGGCAGCGGTCTCTTCGGCGAGACTCTTTCCGCTACGATCTCCGACCCGCAACGCAAGTCCGTCTCCTATGTCCTGACCCTCATTCCGGACATGAAGTCCTTCTCTGCCGACGGCAAGATCTATGTCGCTGACACGTACATGGGCGACGGTACCATCACCTATGATGCCGCAACCCGCGAGTACACGATCGACAGCTGGTATGGCGTCGAAGGCTACAGCGTTGTCTTCACTCTGAACAATGGCGCATGGGTTCTCGACACCGAGAAGTCCACGGCTTACCTCAGCGGTCCCGACGGCAACAATGCCATCGGTCTTGCCCACGGTATTGCAGATGCCCCGAAGAGCAATTGCTGGTTCTACGTAGACAACACCGGAAGCTGGTTCGAAGGAAACGAGAAAGCGGGCGTCACCGGATGCTCGATGTACGACCACAATGGCTCATGGAGCCAGTATCGCTTCGAGTGGAAGGAAGGCGACTGGAGCTCAAGCGCTTCCGTTTTCGCAAACCAGGTGAAGATGGGTGACGCGACGATCTCCTACAGCGCCGAGTCCAAGGAGTACACGCTCCACAACTGGTACGGCGTAGAGGGTTACGATGTAGTATTCTCTCTCGATGATTCCGGCAATGGATGGATCCTCAACAATGAGAAATCGACTGCCTACACCGGTGGTCCGGACGACAATGGCGCAACCGGACTTGCCAACGGCGTCGAGGGTGCGAAGAATCCTTCATGCTGGTTCTACGGACCTGCCAACAGTTACACCGAGTTCCATGGCGACAAGAACGGTGGCAACTGCGTGGCATGGATGTGGATCCATGACGGTACCTGGTCTGAGTACAAGCTCATCTGGCCCGCTACCGATACCTACCAGTAGTATCCTCTGATCTGATTTCAAAGGAGGGTGACCTAAAGTCCTGGACTTTTCGGTCACCCTCCTTTTTTGTTGTCTATTGAACTGATTATCCCCCGTTTCCCGAACCGGGAGAGAGCCTGTCAGCGGCCAAGGAGCTGGCCGCGGAGAAAGACTCTGGCAAGCCAGGGCGTCTCGTAGAGGTAGGGGATGTCGGGGAGGGAGATGCCGGGGACAGTGACGAGCAGGTTGGCAACCTTGCCGGGCGTGATTGACCCGAACTTGTCGCTCAGCCCCATCGCATAAGCCGCATTGAGCGTGCAGGCATTCAGGGCCTCGACCGGCGTCAGCCTCATCTGGATGCATCCCAGGGCCATCACGAAACGCATGTCGCCGTTGGGCGACGATCCGGGGTTGTAGTCGCTCGCAAGTGCTACTCCCAGGCCGGCATGGATGAAATTCCTGGCCTTGCCGTACTGCATCCTGAGGAAGAACGAGGATCCGGGAAGCATCGTAGGCATCGTAGCAGTCCCGGAAAGAACTTTGATTTCCTCGTCTGTTGTGCTTTCCAGATGGTCCACCGAAAGGGCACCATGGGACACGCCGACCTCCACGCCGCCGCTCACATGGAGCTGGTTTGCATGGATCTTCGGCTTCATGCCATATTTCGCTCCCGCCTCCATGATCCTGGCGGCGTCGTCGGTCGAGAAGAATCCCTCCTCACAGAAAACGTCCACAAAATCTGCAAGCCCTTCCTGCGCAACGGCAGGTATCATCTCCTCGCAGACTTTCTGTACGTAATCTTCTTTGCTATAGCCTCTTGCAACGGCATGAGCCCCGAGGAAAGTTGCCCTGATCTCTGCGGGCACGGTCTCCCTGATGCGGCGGATCACCCGCAGCATCTTGAGCTCGTTCTCCGTGGAAAGGCCATAGCCGGACTTTATCTCGATCGCACCGGTTCCCTTTGCCATCATCTCCCGGACACGCTTCATGCTCTGCTCGTAGAGCGAATCCTCGCTCGTCCTCCCGAGAAGATCCGCGGAATTCAGGATTCCACCGCCATGGGCCGCGATCTCCTCGTATGACAAACCCCTGATCTTGTCCAGGAATTCTCCGCTTCGGTTCCCGGCGTAGACGATGTGGGTGTGGGAGTCGCAGAAGGCAGGAAGAACCATCCCGCCCTTGCAGTCGAAAAGCTCTGCGCCGCCGGAGGGCAGCGTGTCTTCCGGGCCAAAATCCTCGATGAGCCCGTCAGCTACGGAGACCCATGCGTTGCTGACCGACCCAGTCTCGTCCATGGCGGCGCCTTCCTTACGGAGGACGCCGCTTGGCACGATACCTATGAGATTGCTGATGTTATGCAGGACAAGCCTCATCGCGCAGGAATTCTACTGATTTCTCGATGAGAGGATGCAGGTATGTATCCCTCTCCACGAACGGAACGACCTTGCGGTAGTCCCCGAGTACCTTCTCCAGAGCGGGGGAAGTCTTGCCGGGACGGCGGAAATGGATAGCCTGGGCTGCGTTCATGAGCTCTATTCCGAGCACGGTCTCGGTGTTGTCCGCAACGCGGACAAGCTTTGTGGCGGAGTTAGACCCCATGCTGACATGGTCCTCCTGTCCCTGGGACGAAGGAATCGAGTCGCACGAGGCGGGCCAGCACAGGCCCTTGTTCTGGCTCACAATCGAAGCTGCAGTGTACTGAGGGATCATGAATCCGCTGTTGAGACCCGGATTTGCCGCGAGGAAGCCCGGCAGCCCGCGTTTTCCGCCGATGAGCTGGTATGTCCTCCGTTCAGAGATGTTCGCCAGCTCGGAAAGGGCAATGGCGAGAAAATCCATGGGCATTGCGATCGGCTCACCATGGAAGTTCCCGGCGGAGATGATCATGTCCTCGTCCGGGAAGACGTTCGGGTTGTCGGTCGCGCTGTTGATTTC
>CAYTXA010000114.1:0-7000 GCA_964440865.1 uncultured Muribaculaceae bacterium
TATGGCAGGTATGGCTTTTGCAAACGCTTTCCTCGGTGTATCCCACTCTCTTGCACATAAGCTCGGTGCTTATCATCACCTGCCGCACGGTGTGGCAAATGCCCTTGTTATCGAGGACGTGCTCCGCTTCAACGCCGCAGAAATCCCTGCGAAAATGGGTACTTTCCCTCAGTATTCACATCCTCATACCCTTGCAAGATATGCAGAGGTCGCAGACTATCTCGGACTTGGCGGCAAGACCGATGAGCAGAAAAGCGACACGGTCGAGGCGGTCATAACGCGGGGAACCGGGGGAGCAGTAACCTCCGATGACAGCAACTAACTAACACTCAATAATCTATGGACGCATCATTGATCGACTGGTCGAGGCTGCAATTCGCTATGACCGCAGCCTACCACTGGCTCTTCGTACCTCTGACCCTGGGCCTTGGCATCGTCGTCGCCGTGATGGAAACCATCTACTACCGCAAGGGCGATGAGTTCTGGCAGCGGGCCACGAAGTTCTGGATGAAGCTTTTCGCCATCAACTTCGCCGTCGGAGTCGCAACGGGCCTCATCCTCGAATTCGAATTCGGCACGAACTGGAGCAACTATTCATGGCTCGTGGGCGACATCTTCGGAGCACCTCTCGCCATCGAAGGAATCGTGGCATTCTTCATGGAGGCGACCTTCTTCGCCGTGATGTTCTTCGGCTGGAACAAGGTCAGCCGGGGCTTCCACCTTGCATCGACCTGGCTCACGATCATTGGCGCAACGCTTTCGGCCTACTGGATCCTTGTGGCAAACGGATGGATGCAGCATCCGGTCGGAACGCAATTCAATCCGGACACCGTGCGCAACGAGATGACATCGTTTGCTGCAGTTGCATTCAACCCTGTGGCTGTCAGCAAGTTTTTCCATGCGGTATTCAGCGGATGGATGACCGGGGGAGTGTTCACGGTCGGAATCTGCGGCTGGTATCTGCTGAAGAATCGCAACGTGGACTTCGCGAAGAGGAGCATGTGGATCGGGTCCATAGTTGCCGTGACGGGCGGCATTGCGGTCATGCTGACCGGAGATGCTTCCGGAGTCCATGCGGCGAAGTATCAGCCCATGAAACTGGCTGCTGCAGAGGGACTTGAAGACGGAGGAAACGGAGCATCGTTCTCCATAATCCCCGGAGTCGAGGTCCCGAAGGTGCTGTCATTTCTCGCTACCCATGATTTCAACGGCTATGTCCCGGGAATCAACGACATCATCGCCGGATACACAGACAATGAGGGCAATGAGGTTCCGTCCGTCGACACGAAGATGTGGGAAGGAACCCAGGCTCTCCGTGCCATAAAGCTCTACCGAAGCATAGACCCTGCCGCAACTGACTCTGTATCACTAGCAAAGAAGGCTGTGGCAAAGGAAATCCTCGCCGCATATGGCCACAACATGGGCTATGGAAACCTCTCAGAACCCGCCGACGTCGTGCCTCCCGTTCCGCTCGTCTACTGGTCGTTCCGCGTCATGGTCGCATTCGGCTCGCTCGTCCTGCTCGTTATGCTTCTGGCGCAGTTCTTCCTCTACCGACAGAGCATCGAAGGCCGCCGCTGGCTGCTTGTCCTGTCGATTGTGTCGATTCCGCTTGTCTACCTCTGCGGCCAGGCCGGGTGGATCGTTGCCGAAGTCGGCCGCCAGCCCTGGGCTATCCAGGATCTGCTCCCTGTCGGCGCCGCCATCTCGAGCCTCAGCGTAGGCGCTGTGAAGACCACTTTCTTCTTGTTCCTGGCTGTGTTCGCCTTCTTGCTTGTGGCTGAAATCAGGATCATGGTCCGTGCCATAAAGGCTGGTCCGTCTAACGATGATTAGGAGGGTAACGATATGACATACACATTCTTGCAGCATTATTGGTGGGTAGTTGTCTCGCTTCTGGGCGGACTTCTGGTGTTCCTCATGTTTGTCCAGGGAGGGAATCTCCTGCTGGCTTCGAAACTGCCTCTTGACAAGAAACGTCTCGTGCTGAATTCGACGGGCAGGAAATGGGAGCTGACGTTCACTACGCTCGTGACTTTCGGCGGGGCGTTCTTCGCCTCATTCCCGCTTTTCTACAGCACAAGTTTCGGCGGTGCCTACTGGGTCTGGGTGCTGCTTCTGGTGACCTTCGTGTTCCAGGCCGTGTCGTACGAGTTCCAGAACAAGATGGGCAATGTGCTGGGTTCCAACTTTTTCCGCGCATGTCTCGTGGCTAACGGATTGCTGGCTCCGGTCCTTGTCGGCACTGCTGTCGGCACGTTCTTCACCGGCTCCGATTTCACGGTTGACCTCGGCGCTATAGCCGGTGCTGCCGCTGCCACTTCGGGTGCCGCCGCCGTCGCTTCCGGCGCCGCTGTTGCACCCGCCGCTGCCCCCGTCGCTTCCGGCGCCGCTGCTGCTCCCGCTGCTGCCTCTGTCGCTTCCGGCGCCGGGTTCGTCAGCGCATGGGGCAACCCCTGGCACGGCCTCGAAGCCGTCGCCAGCCCCGCCATCCTCCTCGGCCTCGTCGTCCTGTTCCTGGCGTCCGCCCTCGGCTGCCTCTACGTCCTCAGCAATGTGCATGACCCTGAAGTAGAGACCGTTACGAGGAAAAAGCTCCGCCTCTCCTCCGCCCTCTTCCTCATCGCTCTTGTCGCATGGCTCGGCTGGTGGCTGACTGCGGATGGGTTCGCAGTAGGGGAGGACGGCGTCGTCGCCATGGAACCGTATAAGTATGCCCACAACCTTCTGGCTCAGCCCCTTGTGCTCGTAATGCTCCTCCTCGGCGCCGTCCTTGTCGTCTATGGGCTGTACCTCGGCTCCTTCGGCTCCGCTTCCGATCCCTCTTCGACCGCCGGCCCCTCGAACCCTGGCTCCGGCTCGGCTTCCGACCCCTCTTCGACCGCCGGCCCCTCGAACCTTGGCTCCTCCGGCTCCGCTTCCGACCCCTCTTCGACCGCCGCCACCTCATGCCTTGATTCAGCCCCCTCGAAGAAAGCCCCGTTCCGGAAGGGAATCTGGCCCGCAGGACTCGGCACTATCCTCGTGGTACTCAGCATCTTCCTCGTCGCCGGCTTCGGAGGCACCGCCTTCTACCCCTCCAGCACCGACCTCCAGAGCTCCCTCACCATCGAGAACGCCTCATCCAGCCCCATGACCCTCAAAGTCATGTTCTACGTGAGCCTCCTGATCCCCTTCGTCCTGGCCTACATCGCCTACGCCTGGCACCAGATGGACCGCAAGCCCCTCACCTCCGCCGAACTCTCCTCCTCCGACTCGAAGTACTAAGGAATCCGCCTCCTCCGGCCCTTTCCTGACGATCCCTTCCTGCCGGCCCCTTTCTGCCGACCCCTTTCTGCCGACCCCTTCCGCCGATCCCTTCCGGCCGGGGCAGCTCACGGTCGGGGCAAAGAGCACTCCAAGGCAGGTAGAAAGAGCGTGAAAAGGATTTAAGTGTGCATCAGTCCGACCCCAGGGCAGGGCGAAAGAGCTTAAATAGGTTTTTGAAGCGCCCTCCTCTTACCCTAGGGTCAGGGCAGGGCAACGGAAAAGGTTTTAGGGGCTCGCTTCTCCAAACTTGTGCCGGTCGACAGGCAAATGGGAAGTACCTTGGGCGGGAAATAGCGGGACAGTGCGGGAATTGGCGGGGATGGGAGGCGGAAAATGACGGGAGAGGAAAGATAAATGGTGCGTTTGCTACGTCTGGAGGGGGAAGTGTAGTGGGAGTCGAGAGAAATGGACGAAAAAAGGCGACCAGAAAACTGGCCGCCTTTTTGCTATTGACCGCCGAGACGGTCGAAGAATGTCAGCACGTCATCCCATGTCTTGTACGGGTCATTCCCATAGTCGATTACCGTAGCCATACCATTCTCCAGCCCATACCTCGACGGATGCGCATCGATCACGTAATCGCCCATAACAAGATCCTTCCTGTTGCTGACTATCAGCCTGTTCCATGCGCCGACCCCCAGATGCTCCTCGCACCAGACGACACGCTCGCGCCATGAATCCGGATCATTGTAAGGCGCACTCGCAAGGATAAACGTATCGTAGACCTGCGAAAGCTTCTCGAAAGCCCTCACAGCGTTCGTCTCCGGCTCCATCTCCGCGAACTTCTTCTCCCGGTCGATGTGCACCAAAGTGTCCTCGAGGCTGATGAACAGCGACTTGCGCGACTTGCCTTCCTGCTTGTCGTCGATCCACTGCACAACCGGCAGCACACTGTGGAGAATCGCCTTGTCGTTCAGCGAATGCTCCCCGTCGAAACGGATGCACTGCGGATAGTGCCGTGCGAATAGATCGTGGGTGAAGACGAGATTGTCATGGATCCCGAACAGGCCCCATACATGGCTCTGCTCGTCGTTGTAGTCGCCCTCGGCTGGGAACCGCTCGTCGGTGTCGCCGCAGAGCTCGAAGCACCCCGACGCCACCTCGCGGAATTCCTCCAGCATCCCCTTTGTCACCAGGAACGAAGTCTCGCCGTCCTCGCGCGGATTGTGGAACTCCTTGCGGCCCAGCCAGTTATTCTTCAGGATTGTGTCAGCAATCTCGAAGGCGGGGTTTACGAGGATGCGGTCATACCCATGCAGAAGCTCCCCGTACATGCCGCCCATGGACGTACCGATCACAAGGTCCGGTTTCTCCTTGTCAGCCAGCGCCTTGAGGTAGTCCCGGGCTTCGAGAGGGTCGACGGGAATGTCGGGCGCGATGACCGTCGCATTGGGAATCAGCAGGCGCAGGGTCTTTGCAGTCCCGCTCTGGCCGCTCGATGCGAATCCATGGAGAAAAAGTATCTTCTTGCCGTTCATCAGTTCCGGCCTTGCGTATTCGTACAGTTCCATAGCTTATTGTTTTTACGTTGCCTTCCACTTCCGGAAAGTAGGCAAAGATAGCCAAGTTCAGGGGAATATGCGGAGATTTTTCGCTAAATTCGCTTGCTCTAAGCGTTTAATAGTATGAATTCCATGTTCTTCTCTTCCCGAAGAGGCTTCGTGTCCGGGCTTGCTGGCGCGGTCTCGATCGTTCTCGCAATCGGAATAAGCGTTTCATGTTCAAGAAATCCGCTTCCCAAGGGGGATTGGGGGAAAGATAACTATAAGGTACTCAATGGGTTGATCGAGGAGTGCGGCACTCCTGCGAGGGGCGGCAAGGCGAAGGGCGACAAGGCCACGGCCGGCATGGCAAAGGCTGATGGGGCGGATTCGACCTTGGCGGGCAAGGCGTACGCGGTGTTCGATTTCGACAACACGACGATCTGCGGGACGCCGGAGATTACGGCGATGGCATGGCAGATAGAGAATCTGGCATTCAAGATCGACCCGGAGGACATGTGGACGGTGCTGACGGGGTCTATTCCGGATATCGACTCGGGGCTTGTGGGGTTCGAGGGGGTGTCGGCGAGGATGCTTGCGACGGATATTCTGAACGACTACAATTGGCTGTATGACAATTATATAGCTCCGAAGAACGGCCAAAAGGAAGTGGCGGTGGAGGAGTATGACGAAGAGGCTGATGCGGAGGGCGAGGACGGCAAGGGTGAGGGGAGCGAGGACGTTTCCGAGAGCGGACGTAGCGGAGATGAGGTATCGAAGAGCAGCAGGAAGGAAGAAAATAGCGGCGACAAAGGACGCAAGGAAACACGGGCAATCGGAGCGGGGGAGGACCTGGCAAAGATCCATGAATCAGAACAGTACAAGGATTTCAGGGCTAAGGTATGGGCTCTCTCTGCCGGAGCGGACGCCACATTCGGGTACGAGGTCGGATGCCTATGGCCGCTGCGCCTGTATCGCGGGATGACACGCGGGGAAGTACGGGAGATGATAAATGTTTCAACGGATGAAGCGCTTAATAGGAAGGGGCACCATGGCAAGCCGGAAACCTGGACGAGTCCGTCCATGGGCGAGGCAGGGGAAGTGACGGTCGAGGTCTTTGACAAGAGTCTGAGAATCGACGAAGATATCGTCAGCCTATACAAGGCGATGAAAAACAACGGAATAGACGTGTACATATGCTCGGCATCCTTTGAGGATGCGGTCGAGGCGATTGCGTGCGACCCGAAGTATGGCTTCGACGTGCCGGCGGACCATGTGTTCGGAATCAGGATCTCCGGTGGCGACAGGATTGGTTTCGCGCAGTATGACCGCTCCTATCCGGGGACGTTCCGGAGCGGGAAGACGGAAGCGATCAAGCGTTTCATGGCTCCGTCCCATGGCGGATCGGATCCGGTCCTGGTGGCGGGGGACAGCATGGGCGACTACGAGATGCTGACGGATTTCGCCGGGCTGAAGGTCGGACTTCTGGTGTCGCCGTCCGCGGAGGAGCTGAAGGCGCTTGCGGGGGAGTCAAAGTCCCAGTCGGAAAACTCCGGCGTACCCCGCTATATAGTAAAAGATTAGAGTTTCCTCGAAAGAATTGGCGTCTGCCAGAAAGGATTAGTATTCCCGAAAGAAGTAGTAATTCCCCGAAGAATTAGAGTTTTCTCGAAGGAATTGGATTTTCCTCGAAATCTACCGGATAGTGACGGTCGTGACCCCCGGAGTTCCGACGGTGTAGGAGCACGTTAGAGCGAAAGTCTCGTCGAGCTCCTTGCGGATAGCCGAAGCCAGCGTCCCGTCCCCAACCCCATGGATGAACATAATCCTGCGCCCCCTGTGACGCAGATTCTGCCGCAGTATCTGCCTGAAATAATTCATCTGGAACTCCAGCGCAGCCCAGTCAGGCACACCCTCGTTCCCCGGAATCCGCTCCAGGTGCAGGTCGATGCGAAGATCTCCGTTCGCCGCCTCCTTCGGCGACGATGCCTCCTTCCTCGCGTGTGCCTTCCTCGCTGGAATCGACTCTCTAAGCTTCATATCCTCCTCGGCATCAATGAGATAGAAATCCCCCTTCCGCATCCTGACCGTCATCCCGTCGATATCCACCTCATAGTAGTCCGCCCCGAAGCCGACAATGGTCCCCGTGTCTTTCGAATCCATTATCCTGACCCTCTGGCCCCGGACGATGCCGTCGCCCCGCGCCCGCT
>CAYTXA010000115.1:0-4364 GCA_964440865.1 uncultured Muribaculaceae bacterium
GGGAGGCTTTCCTCCATCGATGGGATCGAATGGATCAGGATCCATTATTCCTATCCTGCGGATTTCCCCGAGGACGTGCTAGACCAGATGGCGAACAACCCGAAAGTCTGCCGCTACATGGACATCCCGCTCCAGCACATCGCCGACAAGGTGCTTTCCAACATGCACCGCGGAGTGGACGGGGAGTGGACGAGGAACCTCATCCGCCGGATGCGCGAGAGGATTCCCGGCATTGCCCTGAGAACCACTATGATAGTGGGGCACCCTGGCGAGGGCGAAAAGGAGTTCCGCGAGCTTCTGGACTTCGTGCGTGAGGCAAAGTTCGAGCGCCTCGGAGCGTTCAAGTACTCCGAGGAGGAAGGCACGTTCGACGCCAGCCACTTCAAGGACGACGTGCCGCCCGATGTCAAGGAGGAACGCCTTTCGAGGCTCATGGAGCTGCAGCGTACGATATCCGAGGAGTATTGCCAGAGCAGGGTCGGGACCATCGTGAAGGTGCTCGTGGACGGGTACGACGACGGAGACCTGATCTGCCGCAGCGAATTCGAAAGCCCTGAGGTGGACGGGGAAGTCAGGGTACCTGTCGGAAACCTGTCGCCTGAGGACACGGTCGGAAAATTCCTGAAAGTAAGGATCAAAGGCGCAAGCGACTATGACCTTACCGGAGAAATAATTGAATGAACATGAAAAAGTCAATCGGAATACTTGCTGCCATCGGCGCAGCTGCGCTCCTGGCATCCTGTAGCCCTTCCGGCTACTCGCTCTATCTGCAGACCCGTCAGCCCTCTGTTTCGGGCATGAAGCTCACGGGAAAAAGCATAGCGGTGGCCTGGCTTGAGGATGAGGCCAGGAAGGATACGGTCTTTTCCTCCAACCTTGCCGAAGGCTTTGCCGAAACTCTGGAGGCGGACTACTTCGGAGGGGAGACTGCCGTCGACATCTACCGGATGCCAAAGGATCCTTCCGGAAAGTATTCCGACCGAGACACACTGTTCAACATACTGATGGACAGCGGGAAAGACGTAGTGTTCCTGCTCGATGCCCCGACATTCGGAGACGTATCGATCAGCGAAAAGACCATCGTCGGCGGAGACAAGCCGGACTCTTCGCGGCTGTGCTATGGCAGCGCCCCGTATTCCATCAAGATGTATGTCTACGATTCCATGGCTGCGGATTCCGTCAGGACCTTCAAGGGCTCCAGCGTGGTCCGTGTCCCTATCTACTGCTCCGAATGGACTGGACGAGAGGCTCTGCTCCATACTTTCTGGAGAGGCCTTGGCGCAGAAGGGACCCGGGCTGGCAGGAAATCCGCAGACACATTCCTGTCCCAGTGGAAGGACGAGCAGTTCACGCTGATCTACTACGACGACGAGCAGTGGACGGAGGCTCTCCTGAAGGCGGAGAACATGGAGTGGCGTGAAGCCATGGACATATGGATGGGCCAGCTTGGGACAAAGAACATGGTCAAGCGCTCGTGCGCGGAGTACAACCTCGCGCTGGCGTGCTATCTGCTTGGAGACTACTCCCTTGCGGTATCATGGCTCGATCTCTCCGACAAGGATCAGTACATCTCCCTTTCCGCAGCACTCCGCAAGCGGATCGAGGACGCAAGGAAATAACGGAAAATGAAAGCAATTCTGATATACTCAGGCGGGATGGACAGCACCGTCCTGCTCTACAAATACCGTAAGGAAATCGGTCTCGCTGTCACGTTCCAGTACGGCGCCCGCCAGGACGAGATGCAGACGCGGTGTGCGCGGGAGAACTGCAAGCTGCTGGGAATCAAGCATATCGTCATTCCTCTCGACTTCATGGGCAAGTACTTCAGGAGCAGCATCCTCAAGGGCGGAGAAGACGTTCCCCACGGGAACTACGACGAGCAGAACATGAAATCCACAGTCGTCCCGTTCCGCAACGGCATCATGCTATCTATCGCAGCCGGACTCGCCGAGAGCCATGGCTACGACACAGTGCTGATAGCGAACCACGCCGGCGACCACACTATCTATCCTGACTGCCGTCCGGAATTCATTTCTGCCATAGACGGCGCCGTCAGGGCAGGCACGTATGCCGGCGTCCGGATCGTGTCCCCGTTCTGCAACATCACAAAGCGCGACATCGCGCTGGAAGGCAGGAAGCTGGGCGTGCCGTTCGAGAAGACCTATTCGTGTTATGAAGGCAGGGAGAAACATTGCGGTCTGTGCGGAACATGCCGCGAGCGCAAGGAAGCGCTCGAAGGTTTCGATCCCACTGAATATGAGGAGTAAACAACATGTACTACGTTAGCAAAAGACTTGAAATATCCGCAGCCCATTCGCTCACTCTCTCCTACGAGAGCAAGTGCGAGGATCTCCACGGGCACAACTGGATCGTGATCGTGCACTGCAAGAGCGCGACCCTGAACGCGGACGGGATGGTGACCGATTTCACCCGCATCAAGCGCGACATCTCCGGCGCGCTCGACCACAAGAACCTCAACGACGTCCTTCCCATGAATCCCACGGCCGAGAACATCGCCCGCTGGATCTGCGACCACGTGGAGAACTGCTACAAGGTCGAGGTCTGGGAATCGGAGAACAACAAGGCCGTGTACGAGAAGGATTAGGACGTGGCGGAAAAAGTCTACAAAGTCAACGAGATATTCTACTCCCTCCAGGGCGAGGGACGATGGACGGGGACCCCGATGGTCTTCGTCCGTTTTTCCGTGTGCAACCTCCGCTGCGAGTTCTGCGACACGGATTTCGCTTCATACGAAAGCCTGACTCTGGACGAGATCCTCTGGAGTGTAAGGAAGGAAGGAGGGGAGTGCAGGCGCATATGCCTTACGGGAGGGGAGCCTTCCCTGCAGGTAGACGATTCTCTCGTGAAGCGGTTCCATTCCGAGGGCTATCTCCTTCATATAGAAACTAATGGAACAAGAACCCTTCCGGCCGGGATCGACTGGGTCACGCTCAGCCCGAAGGTGTGGTGGAACGGTGGGGAGGCGAAAGTGATTCTGACAAGGGCAGACGAGGTCAAGATTGTCTACACTGGGCAGGACCTCTCGGGATGGGAACATTTCCCGGCCGGGGAGCATTTCCTGCAGCCTTGCTCCGGAGAAAACACATGCGAAGTCGTGGACTACATCCTTGCCCACCCGCTCTGGCGTCTCAGCCTCCAGACCCATAAGCTGCTCGATATAAGATAGCTGAAACTCAGGAAAGAAAAAAAGGCAGGGCCGTAAGCCGGTTTCTGTTTTTGAATCCACCATTTATCTGACGCAACCTGCCCCCTGGCATCAGGCGGGCCGCCCTCGACTGCCAGTATATTCGGTCTTGCAGGCTCCGGGAAAGTACCCCGGCTACGTCGCCGCAGCCAGTCGTGGGCTCTTGCCCCGCGTTTTCACCCTTGCCGCCGGAGCGGCGGTTGTTTTCTGTTACCTTCCTGAAAGATTGCTCCCTCCTGCGCTTTCCGCAGCGGAGTGCCCTCTCCTGTCCGGACTTTCCTCACCGGACGTGTGCCCGGCGCGGTGGATCGCCCTGCCTCAATTGGGTGCAAAATTACGAATTTTTATTTCTTGAATCCCGTTTTTGGCCTATATTTGTATCCCTGTTAAGAATTACATCGTCATGGACACAGAATACGTTTTCGTAACAGGCGGAGTGGCATCGTCACTCGGAAAAGGCATCATCGCGGCATCTCTTGCCAAACTTCTTCAGGCCAGAGGTCTCAGAGTAACAATCCAGAAGTTCGATCCTTACCTGAATGTGGATCCCGGCACGCTCAACCCCTACGAGCACGGAGAATGCTATGTCACCGACGACGGCGCAGAGACTGACCTCGACCTTGGACACTACGAGCGTTTCCTCGGAGTCCACATGAGCCAGGCCAACAACGTCACCACCGGAAGAATCTACCACACCGTCCTGACCAAGGAGCGCGAAGGCGCATTCCTCGGCAAGACTGTACAGATTGTGCCCCACATCACTGACGAGATAAAGAGGAGGATGCTCCTTCTCGGCAAGACTGGAAAATATGATGTCATCATAACGGAAGTCGGAGGAACCGTCGGCGACATGGAGTCGCAGCCTTTCCTCGAGGCAATCCGCCAGCTCCAGTGGGAGCTTCCCGACGAGGATCTCGTCTGCATCCACCTTACCCTCGTGCCATACCTCAGGGCAGCCAAGGAGCTGAAAACCAAGCCTACGCAGCATTCTGTACAGGCTCTTCAGCAGGCAGGAGTGCATCCTGACATCATCTGCTGCCGTACGGAAGTGGACCTTCCCGAAAACGTGAGAAAGAAGGTCGCTCTCTTCTGCAACGTGAAGCCCGGCCACGTGGTCCAGAGCATCGATGCTCCCAGCATCTACGAAGTTCCCTTCAAC
>CAYTXA010000115.1:4405-6855 GCA_964440865.1 uncultured Muribaculaceae bacterium
AAGAAGCAGGTGGACATCGCCCTCGTCGGAAAGTATGTCGAGCTGCAGGACGCCTACAAGAGCATACAGGAATCCTTCATCCATGCCGGCGCGGCAAACGAGTGCAAGGTACGTGTCCATTGCATCTCCAGCGAAAAGCTTGTCCCTGAGACAGTTCCCGAACTGCTCAAGGATATGGACGGCATCCTCGTAGCCCCCGGATTCGGAGTCAGGGGTCTCGAAGGAAAGATCGCCGCAGTGCGCTATGCAAGGGAGAACAATATTCCGTTCTTCGGAATCTGTCTCGGCCTGCAGATGGCCATCGTGGAGTTCGCCCGCGACGTGCTCGGACTTTCCGACGCCGCCTCGACGGAGGAAGACCCGACCACGACCAACCCTGTTGTCGACCTGATGGAAGACCAGAAGAGCACAACCATAAAGGGCGGTACCATGAGGCTCGGCGCATACGCATGCGACCTCAAGCCCGGCTCCCTCATCCATAAGATCTACGGCGAAGACCGCATCTCCGAGCGTCACCGCCACCGTTATGAATTCAACTCCAAGTACCTCTCCAGGATGGAGGCTGCAGGCATGCATGCCACCGGAAAGAACCCGAGACAGGGCTCGTCGAGGTCATGGAGATTCCGTCGCATCCCTTCTTCGTCGGCGTCCAGTTCCACCCTGAACTGAAGAGCACCCCCGAGAAGCCGCAGCCCATCTTCGTCGCCTTCATCGGCGCCGCGATCGCCTGCAGGGAGAAGTCCGGACGTGACAGCGAGTACAAGGCTGAATAATGAGAATACTTAGATACATTCTGGCAATCCTTTCCGCCACCGTCATGCTCTCGTCATGTGCGGGGGCGAAGGTGAGGCAGTACAAGGCTCAGGTAGTCGCGGAGTACCCCCACGACGACGGGTCCTACACCCAGGGCCTTTTCTTCGACGGGGGCAAGCTCTACGAGAGCACCGGCCAGTGGGGCGAGTCGACATTCCGCATCGTGGATCTCCAGACAGGCAAGGCACTCCGGAAGCTGGACTTCGGAAAGAAGTACTTTGTCGAGGGAAGCTGCATGCTGGGCGGAAAGCTCTACATCCTGACATGGACAAACAAAGTGGCATTCGTCTACAACGCCTCGACGCTCGAGTATGAGTCCACGTACTCCTATCCCCGTGAGGGATGGGGACTTACGACCGACGGAAAGCAGCTGATAGCGAGCGACGGCTCCTCGAAGCTCTATTTCATGGACGAGAAGTTCAATGTCAAGAAGACCGTGGACGTCACCATGAACGGGCGCAAGGTCACGTACCTCAACGAGCTGGAGTACATAGACGGCAAGGTCTGGGCAAATGTCTACATGACCGACATGATAGTGGTCATCGATCCCTCGACCGGGAAGGTCGAGGCATCGCTCGACTGCACAGGGCTTCTGCCCTCCAGCCTGCGGGATTCCCGCACGGATGTGCTGAACGGGATTGCATGGAACAACGGAAAACTCTATCTGACAGGCAAATACTGGAAGCGCCTCTATGAGGTCAAGCCAGTAGAGAAGAAATAGACACAATATTCATATTCAACAGCGGGGGTACTTCGGCCGGAAGGCCGGGGTTGAGATAGTCCCAAGGAACCTGACGCGGCCAATACCGCCGTAGGGAAGACTGTCAAGCGTGGATCTGCCGCGCACCCCTTGCATAAACCCAACAATTATGCGAGGTTTTATTTTCAAGTCAGCAGCTATGGCTGCACTCATGCTGCCCATTGCGGGCGCAAACGCCTTCTCCCAGGATGATGAAGGGGAGAGGCACGAGAAACTGGACAGCGTCGTTGTATCGGCTAGCCGTGCCGGCGCGAAGACTCCTGTAACCTACACAATGGTCGGGAAGAGCGAACTGCGCTCCGCCAACCCGATCAAGTCACTCCCCGAAGTGCTGTCACTCCAGCCTTCGGTGGTAACCTACAACGAAGGCGGCACCGGCCTCGGCAACTCTGCCATGACGATCCGCGGCTCCAAGGGCTCCCAGATCAATGTCACCCTCAACGGTATCACGCTGAATGACAGCGAGTCCCAGGAGGTATTCTGGGTCAACATCCCGTCCCTTACCAACCTTGTCTCCTCCGTCCAGATCCAGCGTGGCCTCGGAACTACCGCCAACGGGTCCGGAGCATTCGGAGCCAGCATCAACATGAACACCGCATCCGTGACCGCGGACCCGTGGGCTGCCATGGACTTCACCGCAGGCTCATGGAACACATTCTCCACCAGCCTTGCAGCCAGCACAGGCCTGCTTCCTTCCGGATTCTACGCCAATGCTGCCTACACCCGCAGCAGCACCGACGGCTACATCCGCAACGCTTCCGTACTCAGCCAGTCCGCGTTCGTCACGCTCGGCTGGATGAATGAGAACAATTCTCTCCGCCTGACATGGCTCATGGGAGACCAGAAGAGCGGAATCACATGGGACGGAATCGATTAC
>CAYTXA010000116.1:0-6777 GCA_964440865.1 uncultured Muribaculaceae bacterium
GGATGAAGTCGAGCTACAGATGAACGTAAACTTTTAGCTCCTTCATCGCCCGGGCCAGGTCGTCTGCTAACGACCTGGCCTTTTCTATCAGCTCCATGAGCTCTGCGACCTTTGCCCTCGCTTCCTCAACGCCTTTTGCAGAGACGTCGATCTCAACCTTCTGTGACACTCAAATCACCTCCTTTTAACACTCGTTGTGATAATCTTACCAACGCGGAATGTGTTTGTCAATACTTAGAGTGATAAAATTTCAGATAGCACTTGAAAAAGTTATTGCAATATGTAATTATGAGGCTACAAAGAATAAGGGGGTGTTTGCGAGTGTTTCGTGTAAGATTGCGAGAATTACGAGAAGCTGCAGGTTATTCCTCCCAACAAGCATTTGCCGATGCATTTGGGGTTGCCCAGTCAACTGTTGGAAGTTGGGAAGCTGGATCTCGTGAACCTTCCCGAAAGATGGCAATTCGATTGGCGCAATTCTTTGGCGTGTCCCTGGACTCTCTTGTAGTGGGGGAACCGTCCGAAGAAGACGAAAAAAAGCCCACCCCCGTTTCCGAGGATGGGCTTGAAAAGGAGAAGGGCGAGTGGTCTACCGCTTGGGATCAGGCTTCACCGGAGCTTCGGCGGGCGGCGATGGCCGTGTTAAGATCCGCAGAATCTCATCCCGACACTCAGGGTGCCGCTCCATCAGACGAATGAATTCTTCCTTTTCGGTCATGGCGATCTTCCTTTCCACCTTGGCGCCGAGGCTGTAGTCTGCGCAAGCGAATGATAACACACTGTTACAGGCTTGTCATGGTTATGCTAGAAAATAGCGGAAAACGATAGAGCCGACCATTTTTCCGACGTCGGCAAAATGGTTCTTGATAATAACCGCTTTGAAGGAGGCGATTGCGATTTTCTTCTTTGATGACGATGAAAAGAACGAGGAAGTCGTTCAGTACAGCGAACAGACCTTTGAGAGCATCAAGCATATCAACGAGAACGGGCAGGAGTACTGGCTGGCAAGGGACCTCATGCCGGTTCTTGAATACGGACAGTGGCGGAGATTCAATGAAGCCATTGATCGTGCAAAGCTGACATGCCAAAAGAGCGGAAACGAGATATCCGATCATTTTGCCGACGTCGGCAAAACGATAAATATGCCAAAGGGAGCACACAGGACGATTCCTGACTATATGCTCTCTCGCTACGCCTGCTACCTTCTCGTTATGAACGGAGACCCGCGGAAGGAAATCATCGCCCTGGGCCAGACGTATTTCGCCGTAAAGACCCGTCAGCAGGAGCTGATCGAAAACTATGAAACGCTGACAGAGGACCAGAAGCGCCTCTCGATCCGGCGGGAGATGAAGGAGCATAACAAATCTCTGGCAGAGGCCGCGCAGATGGCCGGAGTCATGGACGGCCGGGACTATGCGATCTTCCAGAACAGCGGATACAAGGGCCTTTATGGAGGCCTGACCGCAAAGGATATCCACGCCCGGAAAGGACTGAAGAAGAGCCAGGACATTCTTGACCATATGGGCAGCACGGAGCTGGCCGCCAACCTCTTCCGCGCCACGCAGACAGACGAGAAGCTCCGGAGGGAGAATATCAGAGGGAAAGAAGCTGCGAATCGAACCCATTTCACGGTTGGCAAAAAGGTCAGGCAGACGATCCGGGATCTGGGCGGCACCATGCCGGAAGATCTTCCCACCCCGGACAAAAGCATCAAGCAGATTGAAAAGGAACAGAAGAAGAAAGAACTTGACCAGTAGACTTGTCCAAACGTTTGGACAGGATGGAAAGGAGAGCAGAAAATGAAAAAGTTGACGATTCTCTTTCTCGTTCTTGCCCTGGCCGCTTCCCTCTGTGCCTGCGGCGGCTCGTCCGGCGGTTCCTCTGCGTCTTCCTCGGCAGAGCCGGCGGCTGATTCTGAAGAAACGGCGGCTGTTTCCGAAGAGCCGGTGGAGGCCCCGGCGAAGGATGGCGAGTACGACCAGGTCTTCACCATGCCGGATCCCATTGACGCAAGCGTGAAGAAGACAGTGGCCGTCACCCACCAGACGAGCGGAGTGGTATATGACCTGGCAGCCACAAACTTCTCTGATTTTAAACTGGACGAATACGTGGAGCTGAACTCCGGCGGTGAGGCCATCAGTTCATCGCGGTACTATATGCTCAATGTCCCCGCGGCGGCCCCCAGGGAGTTTATCTCCTCCTGTGAGCACCTTTTCCTCGGCATGATCGTCGATGAAGATGAACTGCCCATCCGCAATGTTACGGTACAGGGAAATGTTGATAATGCGCCGGCCATCTCCATGTCCCTCAAATGGGACGATGACAAGGGATGGGGTTCTTCCGTGTTCATGGCCCCGGATGAATACAAGGCAGAGTATCAGAGCAGCGATCTGTTCCAGCAATACGACACTGACGCCCGGTCCTCCCGGGAAATGGATCAGCTCCTTGCCGAATATACGGGTTCCTGATACAGACAGGAAACTGAACAAATAAAAAAGCCCCTCCTGGTGTTGGCGCACCAGAAGGGGCAGAGATACCAGCAGGGACAGTAGCCCAGATGATACCTGTCGCAAGGTCATTCTAGCACCTGTCCCTGGAAAAGTCTACACTTTTTTCAGAAAGGACCGGTGGCTATGAAGGTTCCAGAGCCGCGAAAATTGAAAAGCGGCAGTTACTTTATTCAATTAAGGCTGAGCGGCGTGTCCATCCCCGTCACCGCCGACACAGCGAAGGAATGTAAGAAGCAGGCCGAGCTGATCAAGGCCGAGCACCGCTCAGGAATCAGGAAATTCTCGAAGTCCTCCCGGACGATCACGCTGGATGACGCCATCGAGGGCTACATCAACAGCCGGAAGGAAGTCCTGTCTCCGGCTACGATCCGGGGCTATGAGATCATCCGGCGCAATCGGTTTCAGGATAAGAAGGATGACAAACTGGCAGACATCAACTGGCAGAAGACCATAAGCGCAGAGGCCAAAAAATGCGGACCCAAGACGCTGAAAAACGCCTGGGGGCTGATGGTGTCCGTCCTGGGGTATTATGATCTTCCGGTTCCGAGCGTAAAGCTTCCCCAGCTTGTTCAGCCAGAAAAAGCCTGGCTGGAGCCGGAGCAGATTCCCGTCTTTGTCAATGCTGTGAAAGATAAATCTTTTGCGATCCCCGCCCTGTTGGCCCTCCACGGCCTGCGCCGATCAGAGATCTATGCCCTGGATTGGCCGGCCATCAATTTGAAAAAGAACACCGTAACCGTCAAGGGTGCTGTTGTCCCGGATGAACATCACAGGTTTGTCAGAAAGGAAACGGCGAAGAATGTCACGTCCCAGCGGACGATTCCCATTATGATTCCTGAACTAACCGCCCTCCTGACAGCCGCACAGGCTGTTGAACAGAAGGTAGTCACCGGGTCTCCGAATTCCCTTTGCAAGCAGATTAATCGTCTCTGCGAGAAAGAATCGCTGCCGCAGGTTGGCGTGCATGGCCTCCGCCACTCTTTCGCCTCCCTTGGGTATCACCTTGGCATTTCCGAGCGTGAAATGATGGAATTGGGGGGATGGGCAGACACAACGACAATGCACAAAATATACACCCACATTGCCAAAGCAGATAGGCTCAAATCAGAGAATAAACTGGCCGATTTTTTCAAAAATGCTAACGGAAATGCTAACTATCCTGCAAAAACCCTGTAAAATCAACCTCTATACGGGTTATCTCGGCGGGTTCGAATCCCTCCTTCTCCGCCAGAAATTAGAAATCCCGTAACTATTGAGGTTGCGGGATTTTCCTTTATTCTCAACGGGTTTTCGCATTTTTGGCGGGATAAAAAATTAGCCCGAAGGATAGCGGCTTACCCCCGAAAAATGCTAATTGACCTCGAAAATGCTAACGGGAGTGCTAATCGAAAAGCGGCCTTTTCATTCTGGATAACGAATAGCAGCATAGTTCTCTATTGATAAACGGCAGAACCACAGCGCTTTGGCGCCGGTTGGTTCTGCCGTTTTTCGTTAGACTCTAACAAAATACTATGTTTTGTATCATTCTCGAGACAAGCGGGTCAATCCCTGCTACAATATCCCCCAAAGGAGTATGGCTTATGATTAAGATTACACTTTCATCCCTATGTGGCGAGTATCGGGTGAAGCAATCGGAACTGTCCCGGCTGACCAACATTCGGGCAAATACGATCAGCGAAATGTACCGCGACTTCACAGACAGAATCAGCCTTGACCAACTTGATATCCTCTGTGAGTTCTTCGGGTGTGAACTGACGGATCTGCTCAAGCGGGAGCCGAACAAGGAGCCTCGTCTGAAGTACACAGTCAAGGATTTCCTTGAAGATCGTTCCAATAAGAAGTAAACCCAACTCCTTGCGGCCCCGGGCGTTTCATGCGTCCGGGGCCGCTTCGTTTTCGGATGGCTTGGGGTCCCTCGCCATCACGTCTCCGATCTCGCAATCCAGGAAGTCCAGAATCTTATCAATGACGTCCAGCGAGACATATTCATTCCGTCCCATCCTTGCCACGGTCGCAGAGCTGACCACAGCATAAAGGTCCTTCTTCTTCAGTTTCCGCTTCGCAAGGGTTACCCAAAGGGGGTCGAACGTGATCATGGTACACACCTCCATGTGCTACTATACCATCTGCCTTTCCATATGTCAAAGCAAAAATTATCAGAAGTTAAAGAAAAATTATTGACATATGATAATGTATGTGGTAAATTATTATCAGAAGGTAAAGATAATTTATCACATCACAAAGAAACGGAGGTGACGAAATGGCAATGAGAGAGTGGTTCCTGGAGAACTTAGGCCGCGACTTCTGGACCCGACTGGAGGAAATGGTAGAGGACATTCAGGAATACGGATACAGGGTACTCGAAGCCAACGACGAATACATCGTGGTTGAGAACGACACTGACGATGAAGACGAGGAAACGATCCTCTATCTCGGCCACGCCAACACCACCATCTGGATCGAAAGAGCACGGTAAGGAGGAAACGAAAATGTCTATGTTCAAAGATTACACCAACAAGATCATCCGCTACATTGAGTTGAACAACCGGAATGCTGACAACCACGACGTCATGAGAAGTGCAACCACCTCCGGAGCCGTCTCCGCATACTGCGATTCCCTGCGGCTTCTTAACCACGAAGTTGACCATGGTGACTGGGAAGACAACGGCTGCCTCCGGGTGAGCTACCTGAAGATCGACGGGAAGGTGATCGTCAGGAACAGCGAGATCGACTACAACGGTGTCGCCGATCTCCTGAAATCCGAGATCAACAGCGCAGAGGAAATTTTGAAATCCACGCACCTGGAAGCGTCCCGGATCGTCGACAATCCCGAAGCAAGTCGTGATGCCCGGATGGCCTGGTACTTTACCCACATGGGTGAAATGGAAATGGCAAAGTTCCTCGGCCTCATCGACGAGGACCGGCGGGAAGAACTGGCAGAAGAGTGGAAGACACACAAGACATTCTGATTCCAGGAGGGAGGCCGTCATGGAAAACACCTACACC
Organism: uncultured Muribaculaceae bacterium; assembly: GCA_964440865.1. Lineage (GTDB taxonomy): Bacteria > Bacteroidota > Bacteroidia > Bacteroidales > UBA932 > Cryptobacteroides. Next base: position 5,517 of record CAYTXA010000116.1, read on the forward strand.
GTCTACCAGGGCGACAAACTGATCGCCGAGAACGTATCCACCATAGAAGCTATGGACTATGTTTGGTCTGAGCTAAACACGGAAGAAACCCCTATCCGCATCATTGACAGCAGGGGCCGCGAGATTGAGTGGTAATCGAAGCCGCCCTGAAGCAGAACCTTATACCCCGCCCCGGAGGTCACGAGGGCAGAAAGGAATTCAGCATGACAGATGAAAGGCGCGCCGAGATCAAGAAGATCCTCGAAACCGACGAAACCGCCCTGTTCTTCCGGGGCCTGGAGAAGGTAGGGCGGCTCACATGGGGCCAACACTACGCATACCGCGCATGGCGTGACAGCTTGGAGAATGAATCCAGTACCTTTGAGGTCCGCGAGCTCCCCTGGGGGCAGAAGGTGAAGGAAGAAATGCCGATCTTTGTCGCAACACTCCGGGATGCAGGCATCGACCACTTCATCGTAACGGATCAGTCCACCTCTCTGATGGAATCTCTTCACGCCCTGGTTGCCGCCGGCGGCTCCATCGAGGGTACCGCCACTGTTACCCGCAAGCCTCCCTACTGGGATGAAGAAACCCGCCTTGGCTTGGAAATTCGAATCGCTTGAAAGGAGAGTCGCAATGGTCATTAAAGAAACCCGCCTAATGAGCAAGCCCCGCCTGCGGCAGCTCTGCATTGACCGGGACTGGTTCACCCGTGGAACCAATGACGAGTACACCCGCCTCTTTGAAATGGCCGGTGACTATGACACCCACATCGGGGCCTACACCCTGTATGACATGGCTGTCTGGATCATGGCCCACAGCAGTGACGAGGCCCTGGAGGACGTGGAGATTACCGACATCATGGCAGCCCTGGCCCGGATCTGTCGCACCACCTACGAGATCACTTACGACTGATCTGTTGTGAATCGGGAGAGAGCAGCATGAGGGCTTATATCATCGAATACCGAACCCTGGCAGACAAGGACCGGGCTATCTGGAAAAGCAAGATATCTCAGGAGGGCTATACCTCCCTCCAAGCGGCGCAGAGATTCATCATGTCAAGGCCGGGAATGCCCGTAAAGTGTTCTGAAATGTATTTCCAGACAGAGCGATTTGAAGAGTACTACATCCACGATGTGAGAATCCTGTAAACACCAAACCTGTCCTACCGGGTATACGGGGGAAAGGAGCTATCCCATGAAAACCATCGAAGAAGCCAGAATCCTAATCGAAAAACTGAGACCCATGCAGGAAGAAGGATGCCATTTCCCCTGTCCCCGGT
>CAYTXA010000117.1:0-6705 GCA_964440865.1 uncultured Muribaculaceae bacterium
TAGAGCAATGGACTGAAAATCCATGTGTCGCCGGTTCAACTCCTGCCAGCACCACTTTAACCCCCCGCAGAGATTCTCCGCGGGGGCTTTTCGTATTCCCCCGTCGGCCGCATTCCCCGTCGCCGGCAGTGGAGACCGTGCCGGGGAGTCCGGCTGTGGAACAAGTCGGGGGCGATGTGGAACATTACGGATTTTATTGCTATTTTTGTAGTTCTAGAAATAGTACCATATGGGCAAAGTCATAGCAATAGCGAACCAGAAGGGCGGCGTCGGGAAAACCACGACCGCCATCAACCTTGCAGCGTCCCTTTCGGTGCTGGAGAAGAAGGTGCTCATCATCGACGCCGATCCCCAGGCCAACACCACGTCCGGACTGAACTTTTCGCCGGAAGACAGCCGCAAAAGGACAATCTATGAGGTGATGATCGGCGAGCTGGACATCCGCGATGCCCTGATCCAGACTGAACTGGCAAACCTCCAGATGATCCCCTCCCACATCAACCTCGTGGGCGCAGAGATCGAGCTTCTGGACGCGCCGGACAGGGAATCCATCCTGAAGAAGGCGCTTGCCCCGATCCGCGGCGACTATGACTACATCATTATCGACTGCTCCCCCTCCCTCGGACTGATCACGGTCAATTCCCTGACAGCAGCGGATTCAGTCATGATTCCCGTACAGCCGGAATTCTTCGCGCTCGAAGGAATCGGGAAACTGCTCCAGACGATCAGGATCGTCCAGCGCGACGTGAACCCGTCCCTCTCGATCGAAGGATTCATCGTCACCATGTTCGACGGCAGGACGAGGGTCCACAACCAGGTGGTCGCGGAACTTCGCGAGCATTTCGGGGACATGGTGTTCAAGACACTGATACAGAGAAACATCCGGCTCAGCGAGGCTCCTTCGCACGGCAAACCGATAATCCTGTACGACGTGATGAGCAACGGTACGAACAACTACCTCAGCCTCGCAAAGGAAGTGCTCGAGAGGAACCACGACAGCGTAAAGTAATCTGAAATGTCAAGCAAGCAGCAGAAAGGACTGGGAAGAGGCCTGGGCGCCCTCCTGGGCGAAATAGGAGACGTCAGCGACCTGCGCAAGCCGGTCGGATATGTCAACAAGGAAATAGTCGGAGACAAGGCCCCGAGCGACACCTCGGACATTCTCCGCATACCCATCGACAAGATCGAGCCCAACCCGTTCCAGCCGAGAATGTCATTCGACGGCGACGCCCTCGCGGAACTTGCCGAATCCATCAAGACATTCGGGCTCATCCAGCCCATAACCGTTCGCCGCAAGGCTGACGGCAAGTACCAGATAATCAGCGGAGAAAGGCGCTACCGCGCATGCCGCGCCGCAGGGCTCGACATGATTCCCGCCTTTGTCCGGGACGCCACGGACCAGGGCATGCTCGAGATGGCCATCGTGGAGAACATCCAGAGAGAGAACCTCGACCCGATCGAAGTGGCCATGAGCTACCAGAGGCTGATCGAGGAATGTGGCCTGACCCAAGAGCAGATGGCTGTACGCGTCGGGAAGAAACGCGCATCAGTGACCAACTGCCTCCGCCTGCTGAAGCTTCCGGCAAAAGTGCAGCATGACCTCAAGGTCGGGCTCCTCAGCGTCGGCCACGCAAAGGTGCTGCTAGGAGTGGATGATCCTCTGGTGCAGGAAGAACTCTGCGACCTCGTCATCAAGAACGACCTGTCCGTCAGGCAGTTGGAAGAGAAGATCAAGAAGCTCTCGAAGGAGGACAAGCCCGCAGAAGAAGAGGAGAAGAATCCCCTCCCGGAAGAATACAGCCGAGTGCTCGAGCACATCGGGAAATACTTCTCGAACAGCATCAGCCTACGGCGAAGCACCTCCGGCAAGGGCACGATGACCATAAAGTTCGATTCCGACGAGGAGATGAGAGGCTTTCTCTACGCTCTCGACAACGCAAAGCTCTAGAAAACAGGGACGAGGGGAATGCACCGCTTTCTGAAATATCTGACCGCCTTCCTCGCCGCACTGGTGCTGGGGGCCGTCAGTGCGTCCGCACAGTTCAAGGAGGATGCCTTCACGCAGCAATACAACGACGACGCAGACACCGTCGGACGCGACTCCACGGACGTGATGTTCACGTTCGGGGAATATTTCGGGGGAATCCGGCACAAGCGGGACGAGAGAATCGGAGTTCTGTTTGCGGGATCTACGGTCTTCCTCGGCGGAATGCAGGCGTACAACAGGGATTACTGGAAACTCCCGTTCACATACGGGGCAATCGGTGCCGGAATCACGGGAGGAATTCTCTACCGCAAGAAATGGCACGACGACGGCGGGGACAAGTACAAGCGCCTGAGCAACTGGTTCTTCGCCGGAGCGGGACTCGCCTACTGGGCAACTCTCATGGACGGAATCAGGTGCTACAAGCCTGACATCCCGCACCAGGCCGGCAAGGCAACCCTCTATTCCATGCTCCTGCCGGGACTCGGGCAGGCCTACAACGGGGAATACTGGAAGATCCCGATATATTACGGACTCATGATCGGGTCTGTCCATTTCTACCTCCTCAACAACAAGAATTACCACAGATACAAGAGGATATACAAGCAGGCAGGCAATCCGGATTCCGGATACGACGGACCTGTCTCGGCAGAGACAGCGCTCTACTACAGGGACGCATATCGCAGATACAGAGACTATTCCATAGTCGCGATCGCAGGCTCATACCTGCTCCAGGTCATAGACGCCAACGTCTTCTCCTACATGACAGACTTCGAGCTCACCGACGACCTTGCGATGAGGGTCTCCCCTGCCGTGATTACGGACGAGCCGGTCTACGCCTACAATCCCTACCAGCCGAGCTCTGCTCCTTCGCTCCATTACTCTTCCGCCGCCCCGACCGGTTTCGGTCTGCGGGTGGGCCTGACATTTTAGACAACCACATGAAAAAGACACTGTACGCCATAACCTTCATCCTGACAACAATTTTCGCCGCATTCCCGGCCGAGGCTGCCGTCGCTCCGAAAGACACATCCCTTTTCCTGCTTAGAAAGAAGGTCCTTGTCGAGCGCAACCGCAGGATGTCTGCAGAGATAGACTCGCTCAAGGCGCTGCTCGAAGCCTACGAATCGCAGGAGGCGGCCCAGGACAGCATCAACGGGGAAATCTACGACCTCTATTCCGAAAACGAGGACAAGATCGGAGCCGGACTCGACCCGGAAGACTACAACGACGCAGTGACAGACAGCCTGATGGACTTCTGGTACGTGCACCGCAGCGCAAGGCGCAACACCGAAGGCGAGAACTACAACATGGATTCGGTGAAATTCACGTCCAATGTCCCCGACAAGGTGTTCATGGACAGGCTCTCGTCCATGAATTCCTACATAACTCTCCCCTACAACGAGACCGTCCGCAACTACATAATCCTCTACTCGGAAAAGATGCCCACGAAGATGTCCCAGATGCTGGGCCTGTCGAACTTCTACTTCCCGATCTTCGAGGAGACGTTCGCGAAATACGACCTTCCGCTCGAGCTCAAGTACATGGCGGTGATAGAATCGGCCCTGAACCCGATTGCGGTCTCGAGAGCCGGGGCGAAGGGAATGTGGCAGTTCATGTACAATACGGCGAAGATCTACGGCCTGACGATCGACTCGTACGTCGACGAGAGGCTCGACCCCGTCAAGGCAGCTGATGCCGCGGCAAGGTATCTGGCTGATTCATACGGAGTTTTCGGAGACTGGAATCTCGCGATCTCCTCCTACAACTGCGGAGCTGGCAACGTCAACAAAGCCATAAAGCACAGCGGAAGCAGAGATTTCTGGAAGATCTACGACTATCTCCCGCGCGAGACAAGGGGCTATGTCCCGGCATTCGTCGGAGCCATGTACGCCTTCCGCTACTACAAGGAGCACGGTATGAAGCCTGCGGAGGTCGCGATGCCTGTCCAGGTCGACACGTTCCAGGTCAACAAGATGCTGCACTTCAAGCAGATAAGCGAAGTCGCCGGCATTCCAATGGATGTCATAAAGTCCCTGAACCCGCAGTATATCCACGACATCATCCCCGGAGACAAGGGCTACCTGCTGCGACTCCCCTACAACTACACTTCCGCCTTCCTCGAGCATGAGGACTCCATCTACAACTACAAGAGAGACTCCCTGCTCGGCCAGAAAGTGATGAAGGACATCTCCTCGGGGACGTCTTCCGGCTCCACGAGGATCGTCTACAAGGTCCGCAAGGGAGACTACCTCGGTAAGATCGCTGCCCGCTACCACGTCAGTGTCAGCAAGATACGCCAGTGGAACCATCTTCGCAGCAACAATCTCAGAATCGGCCAGACTCTCGTAATCTACCGTGGCGGAAGCGGCCCTGCCGTCAGCAGCACGAAGTCCAGCACCAAAGCTCAGACAACGACAAAGGCCCAGTCCACAACCAAGGCAAAGACCACATCGTCTGGAAGTTCCTCTTCCGGAGAGACGGTCTACACCGTGAGGTCCGGAGACACGCTCTACGAGATCGCCCGCAAGTATCCCGGAGTGTCCGCCAACGACATCATGAAGTACAACGGCATCACCAGCAGCAAGATACGCCCTGGGATGAAGCTGAAGATACCGAAGAAATCATAACTGAGACTGTTCCTAGAAGTCCAGGACGGTCTGGAAATGGAGCCCGGCAGTGCCGGGCTTTCGCTTTGTCTGCCCGGGGCTCGCCCATGGATACGAGGCCATGTCTCCCCTTAGGTATGCCTTGAGCCTGAACTTCCGGAAAGACCGCTTCCATCCTCCGTAGAGCGAAAGCGAGTATCCCCTCCCATAGTATGCCGGGACGCTGAACCGGCCCGGTGCGTCTCTCTCGTAGCAGTAGATCCTGTCGTCCCACTCGTCCACGAAGAACAGAGTTCCCCTCGCATAGACGCTCAGCCAGTCAGTGACAAAGCCCTGCTCCAGGTATGACAGGAAAGAGAATTTCCTCCCGTAGACGCCGTCCGCCCTCAGCGTTGTCCGGAAACGGCCCTGTTCCCGCACAAGATCCGCCCTAAGCTCCGTCCTGTTTCCGAGTCCGTAGTCCCGAAGCCTTTCCGTCAGTTTTGGCTTGAGCATAAGACGTTGTCCTACAGACCATTGTCCCGAAGCTACAAACTTCAGCTGGGAATCTCCGGAGGAAAACCTTCGGGCAAGGTCAAGGCTTGTGACAAAATTGCCTGCGGAAAATGCCGCGGCAATCCCTGTCTCGTCGGATGTCTTCGACCATGCCCTTGCGGCTCCGCTTCCCTGCCCGGAGTAATTTTCCGGATAATACCTGTACAGAAGGCCTATCCTCGATTCTCCGACAGGGATGGACATGCCTGCAACCCCGGCAATCGTGCTTGACCCGAAATCCGCGGCGATTTCGCCGAAAACATCAATGCCGCCAAGGCTGACCCTCCCGTCCGCAGAAAGCTTGTCGGCGTACGTCACCCCGACATCCCATTTCCGTCCGTACCAAGTGATGTTTCCCGCCGGAATGAGGTCCTCGAAATCCGTCATGGCGCTGACAGATAGCCTGCCGAAGGAAAAGTCCGCAGCGACGCCACGATAACCGGCTGATCCATAGGACCATGAGCCGGATATCCCGGACGGTCGCCTGGAGAAACTGGCCGGGTCCATGAATCCTCCCGTCGAGAATCCGCTCCAGAGGCAGAGTCCCTGCCCGAAGCGGGCATTGTAGTCCCCTACTATTAGCTTTCCAAGGTGCCGCTTGCCGTAGGCTGCAGCATGGCAGGCGTATGTCGCCTCCCCTCCCGCATCGGAACGTACCGCCGCCGCAACGCCGAATTTCCCCGCCAGGACTTCCCCGGCACTCTTTCCGGCAGAAAGGGCCCCGGGCTGCAGCGTGCTGTCGAAGGAAACGAACCGCCCGAGCGCCCGGGCACATCTTTCCCCGAACCCGTCCACCGCCGCAAGCTCGTAGACAGACAGCACATCCCCGTGCCTTGACCTGTAGTCCAGCAGCGAGGCGGCCTGGTAGGGAGTGAACAATCCGCTTGAAATCAGCCTCTCCCTTCCGCAAAGGTTTATGGGCAGTGGGTGCGATTCCAGGGCGCTGAACCGCTCCAGGGCTTCTTCTCCCACGGCCTCCTCGTCCGCTGCCCCGGTCAGGGTCAGGACGTCATCCATGAATCCGGGGCCGGGCGCCGCCAGAACCATGAGCAAAAACAATATCGTCAACGCGCATTTCATGGGGCAATTATAGCAAATGCGCGGGCGGAAAAGGTAAAGAAAAGCGCAACGCGCAAAACTTTACCGGAATCTTTACCTTTCAGTGAAATTTTACCTAAATTTGGAAACTCAAATCATCATCAGAATGAAAAAGGTAACAGTAGACGACAAGACATTCCGTCCATTCATCTCCTACGAAAAGCTCTCCGAAGCGATCGACAAGGTTGCCGGGAAAATCAACGATGACTACCGGGGCTGCAAGGATGTCCCTGCTCTCGTATGCGTCCTCAACGGCGCGATCATGTTCACTGCCGAACTGATGAAGAGGCTCGATTTCCCCGTAGAACTGATCTCGATCAAGCTCTCGTCCTACTCCGGAACCCGCTCTACCGGCAAGGTTCGACATGTCATACTCCACGCCCGAGAGCGCGCTCGCGTCCTCGAGCAGGCGCTTCATCTCTTCCTTCGTGCCGCCGTAGCCGAGCTTTAAGTTATCAAGCATCGTCTAATTTTGCTTGG
>CAYTXA010000118.1:0-4162 GCA_964440865.1 uncultured Muribaculaceae bacterium
AGACAAGGAGCGCGAAGCGGGACGCAGGATACGGTGGGAGGGGCCGGAGCGAAGCTGCAGGGCAGCGGAGCGGAGTTTCGCCGGCGGCTGCACCAGACCGGCGGGGCAGGAATTCGAGAGCTGACGGGGCAGCATAGGCGCTTTGCCGCCGGGCAGGCAGGCCAGCCGAGCGAGGAGCGCCCGCCACTGCCCCGCCGGCGGAGAGTCCGAAGCCCGGAAGCGACAGAAGACCGAGGTCAGCCAGGGCGGGCGATGCGGGACCGGAGCCGGCGGAGGGTCAGGGCCGGCGGGGACGGCAAGCGAAGTGCGCGGGCCTAGTCGAGGCGGCCGGAGGCCTTGAGCCAGGCGGTGCGGGCGAGGAGATATTGGGTCTGGGCCTCGATCAGGTTGCTGCGGGCAGACTGCCACTGGCTCTGGGCATCAAGCAGATCGGAAAGAGTTGCCATGTCGGCCCCATACCTCTCCTTCATGATCCGGAGATTCTCCTCCGCCTCCTCGGCCCCCAGCTCCGCAGTCTCCACCAGATTGAACCCATCGCTCACATTCCGCTCAGCCTGGCTCAGCTCTATGGACATGAGCCTCGAATTCTTTTGCAGGTCCAGCCGCGCATTCTCCAGGTCAAGCTGAGCCTTCTGCACCTTGCGGCGCTCACTCCCCCAATGGAAAATCGGCACCTTGACAGACACCATCGCAGAGAACATGCCCTGCTTCATCTCATTTGTGAACGGAACGTACTGCCCCGACGAAGGATCCTGCGAATAGCCCTTCATCTTGGCACCCCCGAAATAGGTGTATCCGCCCATGAGCCCCACAGTCGGAAGCATATTGCCTCTCTCCATGCGGACCTGCTCCTCCCCTGCCTCAACGCCCTTCTGCAGCATGATGTACTCAGGACGGGTGTCAAGCGAAGAAGAAAGGTCTCCGGGAGCAGTCACAACTATAGCAGTATCAATAAGTTCCACGGGCGTCTCAAGCGGAAGCCCGGCCGCGTTACAGAGCACCATGCGGCAGAGATCCTCGCCGTTCCGCGCTTTCTGGAGATTGTACTGGATCTCGCTGCGCTTCGAGCGGACACGAAGCAGATCCCCCTTCGTCGCCATATCGGCAGAAACGCTCACCTCGACCTGGGACAGGAGCGAATCCATCTGGGTCGAATATGCCTCGAGCATATCGACCTTGCGGCGGACCGAAAGCAGGCTCCAGTAGGCATTGTCCGCGGCGGAAAGCACCTCAGCACGGGTAGCCCTCCGCTTCTCCCTGGCAACCTCCTCCCCTATCCTGGCGAGATGGTTGCCGGCCACGATCTTGCCCCCGGCGAAAAGTGGCTGTACGGCAGTGATGCCGGCAAGATACAACCCTTTCGCCTGCATGGTCATACCCATCATGTCCATGTCGGGCGTGACATAAGCTCCGATGCCGGCCCCATCTATTGAAGGAAGGTACGAAGCCCTTGCGGTCTTGCGGTCGAGGGCTGCGCCGAGGGAATCGTTGGAGGATTTCAGGAGGTCCTCGCTATGGGCCAGGGCAAGCTCCCGGAGCTCGGCATGCGAGAGCCGGACAGGCGACTGGGCCATAGCCGGCGACTGAGAAAGCGCCGGAACGATGGCGAGGGCAATCGCAAAGAACACAGAAAGTCTATGAATCATCATTTTGAGGATTTTCTGATATGGAAGAGAACACAATAGAATATCGGAAGGAGGATCAGCGTCACGATCGTGCCGACCGTGAGACCTCCCATGATTGTCGCGGCAAGAGAACCGTACATCGGGTCCGGCAGCAGCGGAAGCATACCCATGATAGTCGTGAGCGAAGCCATCATGACAGGACGAACCCTCGACACGGCGCCATCGACGACAGCCATATAAGGCCTCTCGTGACGCGAAATGCGGAGGTCGATCTCGTCCACGAGCACGATAGCATTCTTGACCATCATGCCGATAAGGCCGATGAGGCCGATTATGGCCATGAACGTCAGTGGGGTACCAGTCAGAAGCAGAGCCGGGGTCACGCCGCAGATCACGAACGGGATGCACATCAGGATCATGAACAGCTTCTTCCAGGAGTTGAACAGCAGAAGCAGCACGATCAGGATAATCGCCACGGACACAAGCATATACTTGAACAGACCGCCCATGGCCTCATTCTGGAGCTCCTGCTCCCCTCTCCACACACGGCTGTACCCGTCGGGAAGAGCGATGGCATCGATCGCCGGCCTGATGTCGCTAAGGAGCAGGGCCGGGGTAGCACGGCCGTTGTCCGGATCCGGGTCACACTCAGCCACGATGGCCCTCTGGCCGTTGATCCTCAGCACCAGGTCGTCGTCCCACCCGAGACGCACCTCGTCGGTGACATTCGAAAGCTGCGTGCTGCGGAACATATCATCCTCGAGATCCTCGACAGTCTTCGCCCCGGACATGAGAGAAGATATGTCGGACTGGTCGAAATGCACATTCATCGTGCTCCAGACCGGAATGCTGCCGAGGTCGGAGATCCTCGATCCATCCTGGTTGCGGACCTCAAGGTTTATCAGCACATTGCGGTCATTGTCCGAAAGCACTCCGACAGTCATGCCGTCCGCGGCAGCCTGGAGAGCGTTGCCCACGTCTCCCCTGCTGATGCCTGTCCCGGCAGCCTTGATCGCATTGTACTCAGCCACAATGGTTTTCGACCGGGGATTCCAGTTGTTGCCGACGGAATACGGGTCGGCATAGGGACTCTTCTTCATTATCTCCTCCGCCTGGGCGGAAAGGTCGCGCAGCACCTCGGGGTCAGGCCCGTTGAACTCCACCTCCACGGTATGGGAAGTGCTGACGGAGAAATTGTACTTCTTTATCCTGATGTAGGCATCCGGCCATGCCTCGCGGAGCTCCCTGCGTACGGAAGGAATCTGCTTGCAGATGGCCTTGTAGTCATCGCAGTCGATTATGAGCTCCCCGTAACAGTCGCCGCCGTTTGTCATCGGGCGGACAAGGCAGTAGTGGGCAGGAGCCGCTCCCATGCTGGCGCTGATCTTGCGGATCTCCGGATTCTTCTGCAGCATGGCAGTCATGTCCATGAGATTGTCACGAACCTTGTCCGGGTCGGTCTGGGACGGGAAGAAGCACTCGACGACGAACTGGTTGGAGTCGAAGTCGGGGAAGAACACGTTCTTTGCCTTCGAGAGGCCGAGACCGCACAAGGCGAGCACGCACACAGCCACGGCGATGGTTATCTTCCTGTGGGAGATAAGATGCGAAATGGCACGGCGGACGAACCGGTGCATGCCCGTGTTCATGGTATCATTGGCCTCCTGGCGCTTTGCACGGGCGATCTGGCGCGGCGTTGTGGGGATTTCCCTGCGGGGAGACATCCACGACTTCGCGCACATCGGCACCTGGACGAGGGCGATGACCCAGCTCGACAGAAGACTGACGCATATCACGGTGAAGAGGTCCTTGGCGTACTCGGACACGGTACCGGGCATCAGGTACACGCACATGAACGTGGCAGCAGCGATGATGGTGGCGCCGAGGAGCGGCATGGCAGTCTGCCGGCCGATCCTGTAGAGATATGTCTTGGGACCGAGCCCCTTGGCCTTGTCCACGAGGATACCGTCCATGATCACGATCGAGTTGTCCACCAGCATGCCCATGGCCACTATGAACGCGCCCAGAGAGATTCTCTGCAGGGTCGTGCCCATGGCGAAGAGGATCGGGAACGAAACGCATATGGTCAGCAGCAGACCGAATCCTATGATGAGACCGCTTCTGAATCCCATGAAGAAGATCAGCACGAAGACTACGATCAGGACAGACTCCACGAGATTGACCATGAACGAGGTAATTGCCCGGCTGACCTTGTCCGGCTGGAAATAGATCTTGCCCGTCTCCATCCCGACAGGGACATCGTTCATGCACTCCGCAAGTTTCGCATCCACTGCCCTTCCAACGTCCGGCACGACAGCATCGGCCTCGAGCGCGATGCACAGTGCAAGCGCAGGTTTGCCGTCCACGAAGAACCCGTTGCGCTGCGGAGCCGAGTATCCCCTTTCAATGGTCGCAATGTCCCCGATACGCATGGACTTCCCGTCAAGTGTTGTGATGACCACATTCCTGACGTCCTCCTCGTCCTCTATCCCCTGCCCCACACGGAGGGCAAGCCGGTCGGCCCCATCGGCATAGCT
>CAYTXA010000118.1:4172-6597 GCA_964440865.1 uncultured Muribaculaceae bacterium
TCTGCAGGGCGAGGGCTATCTGCGTGGGTATCATGCCATTGCGGGCGATCTTGTCCTTGGACAGGACAATGTTTATGACCTCATCGCGGTTGCCGGCAATGTTGATTCTCTTGACTCCGGGAACGCTCAGGAGCTCCCGGCGTAGATACTTCGCCTGCTTGTAGAGGTCGGGATAACTGTATCCCTCGCCAGTCAGGGAATAGACAATCCCGTAGACATCCATCATATCGTCCACGACGATGGGCGCGTAGCAGCCCTGCGGGAGGGACGACTGGATATCGTTGCACTTGCGGCGCAGAAGGTCGAACCTCTGTTCCACATCCTCCAGGGGAACTGTCATCTCCAGTTCCACGGTGATCATCGCCGACCCGTCGTGGCATTCCGTCTTCACCTTCTTGACATCAGGCATGGTGTTGAAGGCGTCTTCCAGCGGCTCGGCAGCCTTGAGCTCTATCTCATGGGCGCTCGCCCCAGGCCAGGGAACCACGACCATGGCCTGCTTGACGGTCACCTGCGGGTCCTCCAGCTTCGGCATCAGCCCAAAGCAGAAAACGCCGGCAAAGAGAATGGTGACGACCAGAGACCAGAACAGGACCGGCCGCTTTATGAAAAATTCGGTAAGCTTGTTCATTGCTCGAAAATCCTTACTTTCTCGCCATCGGAAAGGGCATCCACCCCTGCCTTGACGATCTGTTCGCTTCCGTCAAGTCCATTGGAAATCACGATATTGCCCTTGTCGTCGAGACCAGCATCCACGACGGCACGCTTGCTGACCGTGGAATCTGCCCCGATGACCCAGACATAGGTCTTCCCGTCGGACTGGAACACGGAATGCTCAGGGACAGTGACTCCTGTCTTGCCGGAAGCTTCTCCAAGGGATATCTCGACCTCGACATTCATGCCGGCAGTCAGCCTGGAAGACTCCGCGGACGGGATGGAAAGGCGCATGCGGTAGAGCTGGTTACCGTCCGCCTTGGGTGTTATGGAGCTGATTTTCATCGGGATACGTCCTCCGTCAGGCAGCACGCAGAAGACGCTGGAAATCTCTCCGCGCCTGTCGTAGACCGCGGAAGACACATCTGCGGCAACACTCATGTCGCCGGAATTTATGATGTCCACAAGCGGCGTCCCCGCTCCGACCATCTCCCCGACCGAGAAGTTGACGCTGCGGACATAGCCGGAAACCGGAGAGTGCAGCTTGCAGTAGTCGAGCTTGTTGGTATTGGCGTCCAGCTGGACCTTCAGCTGCTCCAGCCCGGAGACAGCCTTGTCGTAGTCGTTGCCGGAAATGCTGTGGGCGTCGTGAAGCTTTTTCATTCGCGCTACCTGGCGCTCCATCTGCTCGTACTGGATACGGGCGGCATCGACCCCGAGCTTGTAGTCGGAGTCGTCGAGGGTTGCAATCAGCTGTCCACGGGACACATAGTCCCCCTCCTTCACATTGACCCTGGCGATCTGGCCGCCGGTCTTGAATCCGACCGCCGTCTCGGCAGACTCCTCGACGGTGCCTGCCACAGACCTGAGGGCAGAAGTGGAGAGCGCCGTCGGACGTGTCAGCACCACGGTATGGATCACATCCCTGTGCACTGCTTTCCTGTCTCCGCAGGAAACGGCAACGAGCCCGGCAAGGGCCAGGAACAATACAGATTCGATTCTTCGCATTTCCATTTATGTTTTGTTTCCGGATGGCAAAGATACTCGGCTGTTCCTCCGGATGCGAATACAATAGTCGAACAAAATATCCTATTGGACGAATAAATCAATTAAACTACACACAACAAGACATTATTTCGTTCCATTTGACTACTTTTGTCATACTAACAAACACAACAGAAGCATGACGGAATCCATCTTCAAGGACATGACGCTTTCGATACTGAGGGACAACTACAAGGTCTACTCGCTCGGAGACGATTTCCTGCTGTCGGACAACCTGACCACAGACCAGAATATCGGAGAAATATCCATTCCAACCCCGGGCTATCCCTACAGGATCGACTTCCTGCTGATCCTCGTCTGTCTCGAAGGGAGCATGACATTCAACATAGACGTAATGCCGGCAAAAGCCGGGAAAAACGACGTGATAGTCGCGCTGCCCGGTTCGATAGGGTCTATTGTGAATTTAAGCGCCGACTGCAAGATGCTGGTCTTCGGAATCGGGGATGCAGGTATCATCAACGCTCCGACAAGTTCCTACAATACGGCGTTCCTGAAACTTCTCCGGAAAAATCCGGTCATGCACATGACAGACATCGAGAGCGAGCAGATCCAGTCGCTGTACAACATCATGCGGGAAAAACTAGAGGACAAGGATTTCCGGTTCAAGCAGAAATTCCTCAAGTCGCTCATGCAGGCTCTTGTCTATGTCGGCTACAACTGGCTGGAAAAGAACGGGGAAGCGAAAGAGGAAAAAACCATCGGCACG
>CAYTXA010000119.1:0-6516 GCA_964440865.1 uncultured Muribaculaceae bacterium
GACCAACGACCAGGTCACCATCGACTCTGCAAACGCTCCCAAGAAGTACGGTGTTGCCGTAAAGTGCGCCACCATCACTCCTAACGTACAGAGGATGAGCGAGTACAACCTCCACCAGATGTGGAAGAGCCCGAACGGAACCATCCGTGCCATGCTCGACGGTACCGTATTCCGTACTCCTATCGTCATCCCTTCCATCCATCCTGCAGTGAAGTTCTGGAAGGAGCCTATCACCATCGCCCGTCACGCCTACGGTGATGTCTATCGTGACACCGAAATGGTTATCGATGAGGCTGGTACCGCCAAGCTCGTATTCGATGGCGTAAGCGGAAAGCACGAGGAGAATGTTATCTTCAAGTTCGATGGCCCCGGCATCGTTCAGGGTCTCTACAACGTGGACAAGTCCATCCGCGCATTCGCAGACGCTTGCTTCCAGTTCGCCATCGACCAGAAGAAGAGCCTCTGGTTCGCGACCAAAGATACCATCTCCAAGAAGTATGACGGCCGCTTCAAGGCTATCTTCGCCGAGGAGTATGAGAAGAAGTACAAGGAGTCCTTCGAGAAGCTCGGAATCGAGTACTTCTACACCCTCATCGATGATGCTGTCGCTCGTGTCGTACGCAGCGAGGGCGGATTCATCTGGGCTTGCAAGAACTACGATGGCGATGTCATGAGCGATATGCTTTCCACGGCATTCGGTTCTCTGGCTATGATGAAGAGCGTGCTCGTATCTCCGGAAGGAAACTACGAGTATGAGGCTGCCCATGGTACTGTTACCCGTCACTACTACAAGTACCTCAAGGGTGAGGAGACTTCCACCAACCCGATCGCTACCATCTTCGCATGGAGCGGTGCATTCCGCAAGAGAGGCGAGAAGGACAATCTTCCTGAGCTGATCAAGTATGCTGATGCTCTTGAGGGCGCTTGCTATGACACTCTCAATGAGGGTATCTGCACCAAGGACCTCGGTCACCTCATGGAGGGCGTTACTCCTCAGGTCAAGAACTCTGAGGACTTCCTCAAGGCTATCCGTGTACGTCTCGAGAAGCGTCTCGGCTGCTAATTGACTTTTCTTCGATATCTGGAGGGTGACTTCGCTGTCACCCTCTTTTTTTTGCTGTCTGTCGGCCGGGAGTGGCGAGGGGCGACCTTGCCACTTTCCGGCCGACACGAACGGTTAGGCGAAGAGATCGTGGAGGACGGAGAGGGAGCGGATGCGGATGGAGGATTCGGTGTAGTGCTCGAGGTAGCGGATTATGATGTCGCACAGGGCGGTGCGCTCGGCGCCGGAGAGCGGAATCATCATGGATTCGCTGAAGGAGGAGGTGACAAGGCGGGTTAGATTGGCGACATGTTCCCCTGCGAAGGGCAGCAGGTCCTGGGAGGACGGGCTGAAGCCGAGGATCACTGCCAGCTCCAGGAGGAAGCGGAGGTGGAAATTGCTGAAGTCAGTCTCGAGCCTTTCGAGAGTAATTATGGATTTTTCCAGCCATTCGAACATTCCCTCTTCCCTTGCCCCGTCCCTTACCACACGGTAGAGCACCTCGCTCATGAACATGGTGATTGCAGACTTCCGGATGTCGCTGCGGATGCCGGCGACCGGGTCTACAGCGGAAAATCCATGGGCGGAGGACAGGGAAGAACGATGGTTCTCCGACACGCTGGCTTCCAGCAGATTCATGGGCTGGAAGAGGGTCATGGGAGTTTTCTTCCCGGGACGGACAAGAAAACCTCTCCTCCCATACTCTTTCGTAATCGTATGCAGGACAATGGATTTCTCCCCGAACTCCGTATAGGTCAGAACTACGATGTGGACGTTTTCCGTCATTTGGCCCCGGAGTCTTTCAGCCATGAGGCCATGGCCCTCAGCGCCCTCCCCCTGTGGGAGATGGCATTCTTGGCTTCTTCGGAAATCTCCGCGAATGTCAGGCCCTTGACGTTGGGAACCAGGCCCCCATCCGAAGGAATCGTGTCCGGTATGAACACGGGGTCATATCCGAATCCGCCGGCTCCCGAAGGTGACGTAGCAATCCTTCCCTCGACCTTTCCCTCGAAACAATGCTCCTTCCCGCCGAGAATCAGGGTGACAATAGTGCGGAACCTGGCCTTGCGGTCCTCAGGACGGACGGCAGGAGCCATCTCGCGCAGAAGCTTGGCTGTATTTGCGGCAGAATCATGACCCGCCCCTCCGGCATAGCGGGCCGAATGGACGCCCGGGGCCCCTCCGAGGTAATCCACCTCAAGCCCCGTGTCGTCGGCAAAGCAATTGACCTCCAGTCGGTTCCAGATGTATTCCGCCTTCTGGCGGGAATTGTCCATGATGGTCGCCCCGGTCTCCGGGATTTCCTCCGTCAGCCCGTTGTCCGCTGGCGTCGCAAGACAATAGTCCGGCCCCAGGATCTCCGCCGCCTCGCGCAGCTTCCCCTTGTTGCCTGTCGCAAAAATGATTTTCTCTGGCATGGAATTTTCTTTATGGGCGCATGGCCCTCGTGTTGGGGCAAAGTTAAGGAAATTAGTAGTAAATTTGTTCACTATGAAAACAAGACATCTGGCAATAGCAGCGGCGCTCGCCGCAATATCGATAGGCGCCTCCGCCCAGAGCGACGACTTCCGCCTTGGACAGTGGACTGAAATAAACAATGCAATCCTGAAGGAACTGAACGAAAGCTACGTGGACTCGCTCCCGCTCGGCAGGATCGAGAAGGCTGGCATCGATGCGATGCTAGAGAACCTCGACCCCTACACCCAGTACGTCCCGGAGGAGGAAAACGAGAGCTTCGAGATGATGATAGGGAAGACCTACGGCGGCATCGGGGCTGTCATCTACAAGCCGACGAAGGAAGCGAATGTCACTATCAATGAGCCATATGCGGGCTCTCCGGCTGCGAGGGCGAACCTCGTGTGCGGAGACGAGATCCTCGAGATCGACGGGGAGAGCGTCAAGGGCCTCGTGGCGTCCGAATGCAGCGCGAAGATGAAGGGCACGCCGGGAACGGACGTGCTTTTCAAGGTGCTGAAACTCCGCTCCAGGGACACGGTCATGGTGAAGGTCACGCGTGAGAGGATCCATCTCCCCGACGTCGAGTACGCCGGGATGTTGGACGACACGACCGGATACGTCCTCCAGGCGGGATTCACGGATGGCGTCTCGGATGCTGTCCGCTCGTCCTTCCTCTCCCTCAGGGACAAGGGAATGAAACGCTTCGTGCTTGACCTCCGCGGAAACGGAGGCGGCCTCATGCGGGAGGCGATCAACATCGTATCTCTCTTTGTGCCAAAAGGTTCCCTCGTCCTTACCCAGAAAGGAAAGGAGGGAACGAAACCTATCGAATATCATACGACTCTCGACCCGATAGACACCAGCATGCCGATCATAGTCATGATAGACGGCGGAACGGCATCCTCCTCCGAAATAGTGTCCGGAGCGCTCCAGGATCTCGACAGGGCGACCATCATGGGCAAACGTTCCTACGGAAAGGGTCTTGTCCAGTCCGTGCGGCCGATGCCTTACGACGGCCAGCTCAAGGTCACTACGGCGAAATACTACACTCCGAGCGGACGCTGCGTCCAGGCAATAGACTATGCCAAGAGGAACGACGACGGCAGCGTACAGGCCATACCGGACTCCCTGACGCATGAGTTCAAGACAGCCCATGGCCGTACCGTACGTGACGGCGGCGGAATAACCCCTGACGTGGAAGTCCCCGTACCGTCCTACAGCCGGCTCGTCTACTCTCTGGTACTCAATGGGATAGTCGAGAACTACGCCCTTGAGTACGTGCGCCGTCATCCTTCGATTCCCGAAGTGGACAAGTTCCATTTCGACGAGTATGACGACTTCGTGAAGTTTGCCTCCGCCAAGGAATTCGACTACAGGTCAGAGGCCAAGACCCTCTTCGACGAAATGCGCAAGCAGCTCGCCAAGGACGGCCTCGAAGACAGCATGAAAGACCAGCTGGATGCCATCGGAAAGAAGATGGACCTGGGCAAGGAAGATTTCCTGCGCCTGAAGAAGGACGAGATCATCCCGTTCATCGAGGAGGAAATCGCGGTCCGCTACTATTTCCAGCAGGCGGGCATCCGCGTACGGCTCCGCTACGACACCCAGCTGAAAGATGCTTTGACCAAGCCTCTGATAAAGGTCTGATCCTTAGGATTTTCTGCCATGGTGCACATTAGCCTGAACTACAATACTGTCTATGGGGAGCAGCTTATACTGAGGACGCCCGTCAGCCTTGTCCCCATGAAGTTCGCCCCTGTAGGGATGTGGTACGCCGACCTCGAAAGCTGCCCGGAAGAGTTCGGGTTCGAAGTATGGAAGGAAGGGCGCTGTGTCAGGAAAGAATGGAGGAGCCACAGGACAGGCACCGTCTATCGGGACACTGACCTCGACATCGAGGCGCGCTGGAATGACCGTCCGTCTGATTCCCCGTTCTACACCAAGCTGTTCACGGACGTCGTCTTCCAGAGGAAAATGCGCCGCCCCATTACAGCAACTGGCAATGTCATGCTTGAGGTCCTTTGTGCAGACATCCGCCAGGACCAGGTGCTGGCAATTGCGGGCTCCGGGAAGAAATTCGGCGGGTGGAAGAAGATGATTCCGCTCCCGGACGCGGAATTCCCCCTCTGGAAAATATGTCTTGATGTCTCGTATATCTTTGAGTACAAGTTCGTTATCGTGGACAGGAAAACCCATGAGCCCCTGTTCTGGGAAATCGGCCCGAACAGGTCCATGGACATTGTCCCGATGAGCGGCGACCGCTATGTCCTCGAGCTTGCCCCGCCGGTGTTCGACCAGAAGCCCTGGAGAGGCGCTGGCACGGCAGTCCCGGTCTTCTCGCTCCGCAGCGAGGACAGTTTCGGGATAGGGGAGTTCAACGATATCCGCCTTCTGGTGGATTGGGCTGCGGAGACGCACCAGAGCGTGATCCAGCTGCTGCCGCTCAACGACACCACGATGTCCGGCACATGGCAGGATTCATACCCATACAACGCCTGCACCTCTTTCGCGCTCCATCCCCAGTTCATCCATCTCCCGGACGCGGGGGTACGCAGGACCAAAGCGTACAGCGAGATGAAGGCCAGGCTGAACGCCTTGCCGCAGATCGACTATGTCAAGGTGAATGCGGAAAAGAGGCGTCTGCTGGAAGCCGTCTACAGGAGGAAAGAGGAAAGCCTCTCCGGCGACCCTGATTACGGGCAATTTGTCGAGAGGAACCGGGAGTGGCTGCTTCCGTATGCCGTATACTGCTGTCTGAGAGACTATTACAAGACTGCCGACTACCACGGCTGGGGAGAATTTGCGGAGTACGATGAGGCCAGAGTACAAAAATACGCTTCTGCCCATCCCTCCGAGACGGGATTCTGGTGCTTCGAGCAGTTCATCCTCGACCGGCAGCTGCGCGATGTCGTAGCCTACGCCCATTCGAAAGGCGTCGCCCTTAAAGGCGATCTCCCGATAGGAGTTGCCCACACAAGCGTGGATACGTGGCAGCACCCGGACCTGTTCAACCTTGACTCCCAGACCGGAGCTCCCCCTGACGCATTTTCCCTCAACGGACAGAACTGGGGCTTCCCGACGTACAACTGGGATACCATGGCAAGAGACGGGTACTCATGGTGGAAGGCCCGCCTCGGGAAGATGAGCGAGTATTTCGACGCCTTCCGCATCGACCACATTCTGGGATTCTTCCGCATATGGGAGATTCCGTATTCTGCAGTTGACGGCCTGCTCGGCCATTTCAGCCCTGCACTGCCATATTCTGCCAAGGAGCTGGAGGATATGGGCTTCGACATGGAGTCGGGCAGCTACACGCGCCCTCTGATGGCATCTTGGGTGATCGAGAGGATTTTCGGGGCAAGGACTCCGGAATTCATGGCGAAGTATGTCCGGGGCGGCAAGCTCGACGAGAGTGTGGACACCCAGCGCAAGGTGCTGGAAAACGTCCGAGACGAGAGGATTAGGAAAGGTCTCATGGAACTTCTCGACGATGTGCTTTTCCTTGAGGATCCCCATCGTCCCGGCTACTACCACCCCCGCATCTCGGCACAGTTCACCCTTCAGTATGAGGGCCTTGCTCCAGACCTGAGGGATGTCTACAACCGCCTCTACAACGACTTCTTCTACCATCGCCACACGGACTTCTGGGCTGAGTCGGCGCTGCGGAAACTTCCGTCCCTGCTCGGCTCGACCGGAATGCTTGCCTGCGGGGAAGACCTCGGGATGATTCCCGAATGAGTGCCTCCGGTAATGCGGTCGCTTGGGGTCCTTTCGCTGGAAATCCAGAGGATGCCGAAGTCTCCCGACGAGGAATTCGCCGATCCGCAGTGGTACCCGTACTACAGCGTCTGCGCGACCGGGTCCCATGACACCAGCAATATCCGCGCATGGTGGACCGAGGACAGGGCTCTTGTCCAGAGATACTACGCCAACCAGCTGGGCTGCGGGGGCAGCGCCCCGAAGGACTGTGAGCCATGGATATGCGAAAAGATTGTCTTCCAGCATCTTCTCTCGCC
>CAYTXA010000120.1:0-6494 GCA_964440865.1 uncultured Muribaculaceae bacterium
GGATGGATGAATTCAAATTCATAGTGAAACACACAGCTTCGCACCAGTAAATGATCCTCAGCCTTCTCCAACCAAGAAAAAAGATCCGAAATCAAACTTGGAACCCTGTCAGCAGGAGGTGCTGTGTGGATAGGCGTGCTTCCGTCAAAAACTCCAACGCCACCTCTACGAAACCTTCCGGCCTCATCAACCAATCCGGTCATCATGGTGAGGTGTGCCTTCAGCAAATCATCTATGGAGAAAGGATTGAGGGCTGGATATAGTTCATAGGTTTTAATTGCGTTTCGCACCTCTGTTATCTCCTTGAGAGGAGCTACAACCTTCTTCCCTTCAAGAATGGCAAGAACCTCTCCTTCAGACAGCGTATTCCCTTCAATGGCAAGAGAGGAATGAATGGTCTTGATTCTGTTCGCTTTCCTGAGATGAAGAGCGTCTTCTTTCTCAAGTTTGATAGCATACCGCTCTATTTGTGCGGAGATCTGAGCTATCAGATTGATGGCCTTGGATGAAACTGTAAAGGGAGGTGTATACATATCCGACATTTATTCCGTCAGTTATACCGACATAAAGTTATGTGTTTATTCCGACATCTGCAAAATAAACCAGGAGAGAAAATTATCATGGCAAATTCTTAAATTTGTCATGATAATTTTTAGTACAGAAGAATATGAAGAAAAGTCTCGTAGTTCTTGCTGCAGCAGCTATATTGGCTTCATGCAGCACCAACCAGCCGAAGATGCTGGTGCTTTACTATTCCCAGAGCGGTACAACCCAGAAGGTTGCGGAAGAAATCGCCACCCAGACCGGGGCAGACATCGAGCGCTTCGATGTCGTAGACCCCTACAATGGCTCATATGACGAGACAATCCAGCGTTTCCAAAAAGAGAAGGAATCCGGAGTATCGCAGGTAGCGAAACCCCTTTCCTCCGACCTTTCCAAGTATGATGTGGTCTTTCTCGGATACCCGATCTGGTTCGGCACATATGCTCCGCCTGTAGCGGCTCTCCTGAAGGGAGTCAACCTTGACGGCAAAGTAGTCGTCCCGTTCTGCACATTCGGCAGCGGCGGTCTTGAAGGCAGTGTCAAGGACCTCAGGAAAGCTCTTCCCGGAGCCGATATCCGCGAAGGCTACGGCATTCGTGCGGCACGTATCGGCAAGGCAGCTGCGGAAGTGGATCGGTTCCTGATTCTTGGCGGCTACAAGGAAGGAACCGCCGAGGAATATCCCGAGTATTCTGCACAGGAACCGGTCACCGATGCCGAGGCAGCTATCTTCGACGCCGCCTGCTCCAGCTATCAATTCCCTCTCGGTACTCCTGTTTCCTTCGGCAAACGGGAGACATCCTCCAGTACGGATTATCTGTTCACCGCAACAAACGTTGGGCGCGACGGAAACGTCAGTGAATCAAAAATTTATGTGACGGTCGGGAAAGCTGCCGGCAGCGTACCCGAGTTTACGAGGGTCGTCAGGGCAGGGGACGAATGAGAAATTGGATGAAGAAAC
This sequence comes from uncultured Muribaculaceae bacterium, assembly GCA_964440865.1. Classification (GTDB taxonomy): domain Bacteria; phylum Bacteroidota; class Bacteroidia; order Bacteroidales; family UBA932; genus Cryptobacteroides. Next base: position 1,505 of record CAYTXA010000120.1, read on the forward strand.
AAAAACCTATCTTGCACGGATATATGGGCTTTTTGCCGTACCGACAACAGACAAGCAGGGTTATTATCTGCAGTTTGGCGAAATCGACGGCGCCGCGGACATGGACACGGACATTGTCCTGAACTGGCCGGACGGCAGCGAGGACACAATCCACTACCATTGCTCAGACCATCGGGAAGGCCGCCATCCGAAATGCTCGCGCAGCTGGAAACTGAACGGGAAAGCGCATGACGGGAACACCTTCAGCTTTACCGGGAAAAAGAAATAATTTTGTTTAAATACATATAAGAAATGAAATTCTTGAATGTTATCATGGGCATAGCCCTCGCGCTGGCAGTCGCTTCCTGCGGTAATGACTCGTCTCTGCCTTACACTGTGGCAAAGAACTATTTCGTACGCAACGATGTCACCGATGTTCCTTCTCTCATAACTTCGCAGGAGCAGTTCGACAAGTATATCGGTGCCGCCGCCTTCATGGGAAATGACGGCGAGCCCACCAAGATAGATTTCTGTAAGCAGAGCGTCATCGCCGTAGCTCCCGCTGAGACGGACAAGAGCGTGGAACTCGCCCCGGTATCATTCGTGAAAGGGGATAAGAATGCTGTTTTCACGTATTCGCTCAAGGAAGGAGCGAATATGGGCTATACGATTCGTCCTCTGCTGCTTGTCGTGTTCGACAAGACTCTTGCAGAGGACGTCGAGGTAAAGAAACTCTGAAAGTCTGCGCCTAGAAGTTGAAGCGCTTCTTCACGTAGAGGAACAGCAGGACGAGGGCAAGCAGGAGGATGATCCAAAGGAGTACCTTCCATGCCGGAGTGCCCTTCTTCCTGCCTGTTACTGAATCTGTCAGCTGGATCTTCGGATACTTTGCGACGCTCGTCAGCAATCCTCCGAACGGAATGTCTACAAGGACTCTGGAGTTTATAGCCCATCCGTTGGCATTCAGCACAGGACCGAGATTGCGGCGGCGCAGCTTCATCCATGCGAGGAAGCACGACGGGCCGGAGATCAGCAGCATTATGGCTACGACAATCAGGATCACTTCCCACCAGGGAGTGCTTGCGACGCCCTTGGCAAGGTTTACGAAGAAGGATCCGATGTAGCCCAGAGCCATGCCGAGAGCGGCGAATATGCCGGCGAACTCAGCTATGTTGAAGCCTGGCTTCTTGACAGCAGCGGCTTCAGGAGTACCGGCAGGAGCTGCGGCTGCCGCAGCAGGAGCTGTAGTTACCTTTCCTGCAACATTCTGCAGATTCGCTGTCATCTTGCTCTCCTTGTCTGCGGCCGACTTGTTGAATATGCCGGACACGAAATTGCCGAACTTCCTGTATGGAGACCAGAATGCCTGGGAGATGCTGACAGGATTGTCCACTACATTTGTGATGGTCGCGTCCCAGTCTTCTCCCTTGCTGTCGTAGAAAATTCCGTTCTTCCCGGGACGGAGATCCGCCGTCTCGCCGTCTGTCATCACGGCGACTATATCCATGGTCTTGCCGTCCTTCGAGGTGCACTTGCAGTAGATCAGGAACATGCCGCTGAGTTTTGCCATGTCGGCATGCTTGGACATGTCCGAAACCTTGAGGCAGAGCTCGCAGCAGCGCTGGTCTATGAAGAGCCTTCCGGCTTCGAACAGACCACGGCTCCCCGTTGCACGGGAATAGAAATCCTTGAAGATCACGTAGTTGTTCAGGAACTTGCAGAAGTCCCGGAGGAGATAGAGCGTCTTGGTCACACTCTCTATGCCGTTGTATTCGGCCTCGAGAGCCTTGTCTTTCGCTACGAGATCGAGCAGAGCCTGTTTCTTGTCCTCCTTCAGGACCTTGCGTACTTCTTCGATGCCAAGCCCTTCCACGGCTGCGCCTTTCTTTGCGCCGAGCCATGTCCTGTAGGAGCCGAATTTCGCCTTAGCCTCGTTCCATTTTGCCTCATTCAGGGATGCCGTGCCGGGGAACAGCTTGTCCAGGACGGTGCTCCTTAGGGCTGCGAAAGCTCCCTGCCATGCGGGATTGATCCCATCGTAGGGGAGTGTCCCTGCCGCAGACGGGCGGGCAAGGGGATAGCTGCCGATTTCCGATCCCTTTTCGGAGAGGTTCCCGGTGCTGATTTCCGCGAGCTTAGCGACAGGAACGTCCACGGCCTCAGCAGTCGCGGGGTCGAAGGAAATGAGCTTGCAGCGCATGAAATAGTCGTCTGCCTTCGCCGATATCGCGTCGAGCGCAGCGCAGGCGGAAGCTGTGTCCGCCCCGAAAGGATGGGTGGACTCGTCCTTTTCTCCGGCAGCCGTCCATGCATCGAAATCCGAGCAGGCGGAGTAGAACGCCTCGATCGAATCGACGCCGATGCCCTGTTCTCCGCTCCTGTCCGCAGTTGTGCCGCAGCAGTCCCCGATTTTCTTCACAAGGTCTTCCAACCCTTCAGCCGAGGCTGCCGTTATGATGCCGTCGCCGTTAAACTTGCTCTTTGCGAAAAGGGCGGCGCTGTCGGCGGTTTCTGCTATGGAAATGGAATCCTTCTCTGGCGTGCCGAGATTGGAAAGCATCTGCCTTGCGGAAGACAGCACAGCTTTTCCCTCGTCCGTGCTGTCGTCGACCGACGACAGCGGAAGAGTATCTAAACCTTTCAGTGCCAGGTTATTGTCCTTCAGCACGGAAGTCAGGAACTTGGCGGCGGAGACAACCTCGGCAACACGGATCCTGCCGTCCTTGTCCGTGTCCAGATAGGCGGCGGTCTTCGGGTCGAAGACTCCGAGATCGCCCACGGGGCAGCTCAGGACTGTCCATTTTTTCTGGTCCAGCTCGCCGAGCGAGGCGATGTCCGCTCCGCTGGAAATGACAACGCGGGGTGTGCCGCCGAGAGAGGAATAATTCCATTCGTGCTTGTTTTCCATGGCTCTGAATTTATTTTTCGAACGTTGATTTTTCAGGAAGGATCGACTCGAATGAATCGCGTAATGCGCCCATTACCTTGTCGTAATGCCTGATCCTGGCATTGTCGTTGAGGCATACCAGCCTGTATTTCTGCTCCCTGACTGCCTCGATCGCCTTGCGCGGCTTAACGAGAAGGGGGAACATCTTCGTGTCCTTGTAGGTGTTGTACGGGACGAAGTTGCCGCGGCAGATCTGCCATGTGCGGAACAGCTCCTGGGTGTAGTCCTCGGCCGTACGGAACTTGTGGGCAGAGACCCTTTCCAGCTCAGGTCCGAAATTCTCCCAGACCTCCTCGAACGTGCTCTTGAGGTAGGGCTGGGCATTGTGCGGTATGCGAAGAGTGATGAATTTCCCGTAGGGGCGGAGCAGCCTCGTCAGGCGGGAATATTTCCCATACTCCGGCGAAAACCACTTGTCCTCGTTTTCGCGAAGTACGGTCTTCTTGTCGAACTTGCTGTTTATCAGGCGGATATTGTTCTCCAGGCACTTCGTCCAGAGGCTTGCCCCGGAATTGTACCTGAAAGCAGCTATGTCGCAGGGAAGCCCGTCCTTGTAGAAGCGCTCCGGGGGAGTCGGCGCCGTCATGTAGAAGTCGTCGTTGAAATAGACGAATCTGTCGGCGATGCCGGGAATCTTGTGGAGCCAGAGTTCTATGACGGAAGAATTGAAGAGCGGAAGGTACTTCTGCGGAATGTAGTCGGAATGGCTTACGAGGTGGAGCCTCGGATTCGACGTGTCGAGCCACTCCGGCTTCTGGCCGCAGGTTATGAAATGGATCTTGCGTACCCATGGAGCGAATTTCTCAACTCCGCGGAACCAGTAGCGCAGAAGGCCATAGTCGCGGAAACGGGCTTCGGAGAACTGGTTCTTCGAGTTGTCTATGCGCCCCGAGTACCTGGCGAAATCGGCCTTCCACTTCGGATCCGTGGAATCGACCCATGTGATTGCAAAATCGATGTCTTCCATCCTTCCGGATTACTTGGCGTATGCAACGGAACGGGTCTCGCGGATGACGGTTACCTTCACCTGTCCGGGATAGGTCATCTCGTTCTGGATCTTCTGGGCGATGTCGGTCGAAAGGGTTGCGGCCTGGTCGTCAGAAACCTGGTCGGCGCCGACGATGACCCTGAGCTCGCGTCCAGCCTGGATCGCATAACTCTTTGTCACACCGGGATATGCGGCAGCAAGGTCTTCCATTCCCTTGAGCCTCTTGATGTAGGACTCGATGACCTCGCGGCGGGCACCGGGACGAGCTCCCGAGATGGCATCTCCGACCATGACGATGGGGGAGATCAGGTTGGTCATCTCGATTTCCTCATGGTGCGCTCCGATAGCGTTGCAGATGTCGGGACGCTCCTTGTACTGCTCGGCGAGCTTCATTCCCAGGAGTGCGTGCGGGAGTTCCGGATCCTCGTCGGATACCTTTCCGATATCGTGGAGAAGGCCGGCCCTCTTCGCGATCTTCGGGTTGAGCCCGAGTTCGGAAGCCATGGTGGCACAGATGTTCGCAACCTCACGGGAGTGCTGCAGAAGGTTCTGTCCGTAGGAAGAACGGTACTTCATGCGGCCGATGAGCTTCACGAGCTCGATGCTCATGCCGTGGATTCCGAGGTCGATCAGCGTCCTCTTTCCGGTCTCAAGTATCTCGTCGTCAAGCTGTTTCGAAACCTTTGCAACGACTTCCTCTATGCGTGCCGGGTGGATTCTGCCGTCGATTACAAGCTGGTGCAGAGCCAGACGTGCAACCTCCCTGCGGACAGGGTCGAAAGAGGAAAGGAGGATGGTGTCGGGAGTGTCGTCGACCACGATCTCGACGCCTGTCGCAGCCTCGAGAGCCCTGATGTTGCGGCCCTCACGTCCGATGATCCTTCCCTTGATCTCGTCGTTCTCGATCGGGAACGTCGTGACCGCATTCTCGATCGCGGTCTCGGTTGCTGTCCTCTGTATTGTGGTGATTACTATTCTCTTGGCTTCCTTCGCAGCGTTGAGACGAGCCTCGTCCATCGTGTCGTTGATGTAGGCCTGGGCCTCGGTCCTTGCCTCGGCCTTCATGTTCTCCATCA
>CAYTXA010000121.1:0-6418 GCA_964440865.1 uncultured Muribaculaceae bacterium
GTCGGAAAATTTTATAGAGCTGAAAGCTATTTCGGTCTTCGAGCCGTCTGACGAGGTGAACGAGATTCCCGACAGGCTGTTCCCGGAAAAATAGAATTCTGCAGAAGAGATGCCGGTGTCCGTTTCCGGTTTCAGGCTGACCTTGTGGCAGTTACGGCCGTGGAAAGAGCCGCTGCCAGATGAAACGACCCCAAGCACGCTCCCGGCGTCAGGCAGCAGCAATGCAGGGTTCGAAGTATAGCTTCCTCCCGCCTGCTCCTTGTAGCCTTCCTTGGCTTCCTCATCAAGTGTCCACTTCGACTTTCCGTCGCACCATATCTCCAGGCCGTTGACACTCAGGCGGTAGCAGTCCCCGCTGACGAGGACTGTCCCGCTGCCGTTCACCGGGTACTGGCCCCTGGTAGAATATTCGAAGCTGGCAGATATGCTGCTGGAAGCGGCCTTCGACGCGAACGCATCGAAAACCGGGTCATTGACAAGAAGTGACAGCAATATGGCAATTATCAGTCTCATAGCTCACATCAAAGTGGCCAGCTGTCCGGGTCCCTACTCGTCCTCGCTGCCGGCGGCTTTCCTGTAGGCAGAGATTATCTGCTCAAGCTCGCCGAGATCCTGCACGAGGACTTCCCTGGGCTTGGAGCCCTGCTGCGGGCCCACGATGCCTGCCGCCTCCAGTTGGTCCATCACTCTTCCAGCTTTAGCATATCCCATGCCAAGCTTGCGCTGGAGATCCGAGGTCGAGCCGCGCTGGGTCATGACAACCTGCTTTGCCGCCTCCTCGAAACGCTCGTCGAGCTTCTGCATGTCGACCATGGCTGCGCCGTCCTCCCCGTTTTCCGGGTCAGGCTCAGGCAGATAGTATGGAGTATTGTAGCTCTTCTTGTAGCCCGTCTGGTTCCCGATGAATTCGGCGATCTCGCGGATTTCGTCATTGCTGATGAATGCGCACTGGACCCTTTCCATGTCGACTCCGGCGTAGTAGATCATATCTCCGCGTCCTATCAGCTTGTCGGCTCCCGGGGCATCGAGGATAGTCTTGGAATCCACGGCGGAGAATACCCTGAAGGCTATTCGGGTCGGGAAGTTGGACTTGATCAGTCCGGTCACGACATCGACCGAAGGTCTCTGGGTCGCGATGACAAGGTGGATGCCGGCGGCACGTCCCTTCTGGGCGAGACGGATGATGGAAGTCGAGATGCTGCGGGCCTTTGCCTTCTGCTCTCCGGAGGTTCCGACGCTCATGGTCAGGTCGGCGAACTCGTCCACAACCACCACGATATAAGGCATATACCTGTGTCCCTGGTCGGGACGGAGGTGACGGTCCTTGTATTTCTCGTTGTAGAGCGTAACCTTGTTGACATAGGCCTTGCTCATCAGGCTGTACCTGTCGTCCATCTCCATGCAGAGAGAACGGAGCGTACGCTCTGCCGCATCGGGAGTCTTGCAGATTGCCTGCGCCATCTCGTCGTCGGCGTCGGCGGAATCAGGCAGGACAGCCAGGTAGTGGTGCAGCAGCATCGCATAGGAGCTGAACTCTACCATCTTCGGGTCTATGAACACGAACTTCAGCTCGGAAGGATGCTTGGTGAAGAGGAGAGAGTTTATCAGGACATTGAGTCCCACGGACTTGCCCTGTTTCGTGGCTCCGGCGACGAGCAGATGTGGGGCATCGGCAAGGTCGAACACCTTGACTTTCTGGGTGATAGTGTATCCGATCGCGACTGGCAGCTCCGCCTTGCTGTTGCGGAAGGAGTCGTCGTTCAGCATGGCCTTGAGCGGCACGATCGAAGGATGGTCGTTCGCAACCTCTATTCCGACGGAATCCTCCAGAGTCACGATACGCAAGCCCTTGGAATGCAGGGCCATGGCGATATCGTCCTGACGGTTGCGGATCGCGGAGATCTTGACTCCGGGAGCCGGGTAAACCTTGTAGAGGGTGACTGTCGGGCCCACGACGGCCTTGACAGTGTCCACGTCGATCCTGTAGGTCTTCAGGGTCGCGCGTATCTTGTAGTTGTTGCGCTTGAGCTCCTCCTGGGATACCTCATGGCGCTGCTCCTCGTAGTCGCCAAGCAGGCTGAGCGGCGGGAACCTGTAGTCCTTCAGCTCCTCGCGTACATCGATACGGGGCAGCTCCTCCGTCACTTCGGTCGAGAGTTCCTCTCCGTTCACTACCTCGAGCTTGCCGTCAGGGACCGCACCGGGGGCGGCGGGATCTGCAGCAACCTTGGCGGATACATCTGTCGAAGCAGCAGCGACCTGGACAGGAGTTGCAGTCTGGTCTGGAGCCGCCGCATTTGCGGATGCTGTCTGCGGAGCTGGTGCATGTACCATGACAGGAGCTTCCGGCTTCTCCGGCTCTGCCGTTTCGGAGGGTTCAGTCCCGACGGAGGCCAGCTCCTCCTTCGCCTTTCCTATCTCATCATGGATATCGCTCTTGAGGGCAGTGGCTGTTTCCTTGATCTTTTCGCCCCAAGTGAAGCCCTTCCCCTTCTTCGGCTTCTCCTCCGCGGGAGCCTTTTCCTCCACGGGCTTCTTCTCCTTCGGAGTTCCCAGGGCAAGGAACCAGTCGGAGAACCGCTTGCTCGCGAACAGGAACCACAGGGCAAGAAGCACTACGAGCAGGAAGAGCGTCAGCACCTTGCCGAAAAGATTCACGCTCCATGCGACCACATACTTGCCGCATTCTCCTCCGAGTCCTCCGCCCAGGGCATTGTCCATGCCAAGAGTCGAGGAAACGTAAGCGGCTATGAATGAGCCGACTATGGCAGCGGCGATGCTCAGCAGCACCGCCTTCGCGACAGAGAACGGCTGCCTGCCGAAAAGCATGCGTACGGACAGGATGAAGAGCACGAGGTCAAGGGCGTACGAGCCAAGGCCGAAGAGCCTGCACATCAGCAGATAGCCCCATCTTGCTCCATTCTTTCCTGCGAGATTGGATACCTCGAACGACGGGTCCATGGATTCGGGGTCTCCCATGAGGCTCTGGTCCGCCTTCCAGGTGAACGGGTATGAGAGAGTGGCAATCAGGGAGAAAAGCGCGAAGACAAGCAGGATCAGCCCCGATATCTTCACGAACTTCGCCCTGCGCACAGGGTCGATGTTTTTCCAGAACAGCACCATCCCTAGCGACCTTTCTGGTAATTCTTGCGATTGTAGCCGCCGTTGTTGTAGTTCCCGTGCCTCTGGACATTTCCTCCCTGGCGGCGGTTGCCGACGAAGTCCATGTTCATGCTCGGGCGCGAGAAGCTGGCATTGCTGTTAAGAGGGCTGAGCGTGAGCCCCTCGGGGACCTTGACCCTGCCGCCGGAAAGCTTCTCGATGTCGTCGAAGATCGTCTGGTCGGCGACGCTGTCCTTGTTCCAGATCAGGTACTGCTGGCGCATGTAGGTCGCAAGCGCACGGATCATGGCAGTCTTCTGCTCCCCGTCCGGCTCGCTGGCGATCAGGTCGATGATGCTCTCGATGTTGCGCCCGTAGTGGTACGCCTTTATCGGCTTGGTATTCAGAGGGATAGGCTCAGGCTTGGACTCCTTGTCCTCCTGCAGGGGCTTCGGGTATGGAGAATCGATGTCGAGGTCGTAGCCGGCAATCATGAAAAGATGGTCCCAGAGTTTCTGCTCCCAGTTCTCGTCCGCCCTGACCTGCGGGTTCAGGGTCTCCATCACTTTCACGATGGCGCGCGCCTGCTCGTTCCGCTTGTCACGGTCTTCGATGGCCCGGAGGCTTTCCGCCATCTTCAGCACGTTGCGGCCGTACTCCGGCATAGCAAGCTTCTCTCTTTCGGTATTGTATTCGAGTGTTCTGTCCATAAATTCGCTATTTTCAGGAATTACAAAGATAGGAAAAAATCTGCGGGAAAGTTTCGGGAAATTTTCTGTATGTTTGTGTCAACAGAACACAGAGCCATGGCAGAGACAGAAAAGCAGAAGCGGATGTATCCGCTGAGATTCGGGAAGATAGAGAAAGAACAAGCCTGGGGCAGGGAGACGGTCGCTCTCTCGGACCTGGGCATCGCGGATTCGGTGGCCGAGGGAGGGTGGCTAGACGGCAATTCCCTGGGCGACATCATGGAAACATACCTGGACCGCGTGACGGGAGAGAAGCCCTACTATTTCTTCGGGAGGCAGTTCCCGCTTATGGTCAGGACGCTGGACGTGGACGGGAAGATGCCGCTGCTGGTGTGCCCGGACGACACTGTTGCCGGCGAGCGGTTTGATTCGCTCGGCAAGGCGAAGCTCTGGTACGTGCTGGACGCGAAGGAAGGAGCTGGGATCGTGGAAGGTTTCTCAAGGGATGTCACGGCATCCGAACTCTACGCAATCGCAACCGGAAGCGGGCAGAAGATGACGGTCCCGGACAGCTCTGTCCTCAACATCGTAGTCCCGAAGAAGGGGGATGCCATCAGGATAAGCCCGGGGACGGTCCACTGCGCATTCGGAAAGGTCAGGATCCTCGAGATAGCGGAATCATCCGGACTGGACATCGAAATATGGAACTGGGGAGAAGCGATGGATGCGGAGGAGCTCGGAGTGGTCGAGGCTCTGGATTTCATCAATCTGGGGAAGCACAAGCCCCTGCCGGCAGTTTTCCAGCCTGAAGGGGCAGCAGAGGGGACAAGGCAGCTCGCCATGCAGGACGAATTCCGCGTCGCGGAGATTGACCTGAGCAACCCTATGCATGTATTTCCTTCGGAATCAGACCTTTACCTGATCTATACATGTATCCGTGGCTCCATATGCCTGGAAGAAGAGCGCCCCGGCGGAAAGGAAAGCCTCGTAGCGGATGCCGGAGATACGGTCCTGGTTCCGGCGGAGGTGAAGGACATTGTCCTGATGCCCCGGGAGAGCGGCACAGTTCTTCTCGAGTCCACTTCCGGAGACAGGAAGGAAAAGGACGAATACATCGACGAGAGCGTCCCGGCCCAGATAGACGGGGAAGATTATGACGAAGACCCGATAAAAATCTGACTATGGCAGACACGACAAGACTCGACAAGTATCTCTGGGCGATAAGGGTCTACAAGACCCGCTCGGAAGCGACCGACGCCTGCAAGGGCAACAAGGTCAGGGTCGGAGGTGCTCCGGCAAAGCCCTCCAAGGAGATAAAGATCGGAGACGTCATCGACGTCCGCAAAGGCCCGGTCCAGTACACCTACAAGGTCAAGTCCCTGCTTGACCGCCGCGTAGGGGCAAAGGTTGTCCTGGACTATGCGGACAACCTGACTCCGGAATCCGAAATCCGCAAGCTCCATGCGCCGAACGAGACATTTTTCGTGCGCAGGGATCCGGGCACGGGAAGGCCCACGAAGAAGGACAGAAGGGACATGGAGGAGGCATACGGCGCCATCAGCGCCGGAAGCTCCTTCGACGACGACATCCCGGACGACATCGCAGAGCGCTTCGGTCTCACGGATGACGATCTATAGATTATCTGATATTCAGACCTTTACGGTTTTCCCGGAAGCTACATACCAGATATAGCCCTCCACCTTGGGGTAACCCATGCCGCGGAGGTTTTCTGCGTATCTGCCGACCTGTTTCCTGTAGCGGTCCTCTTCCTCTCCGAACTTGTAGTCGATCACGGTCACGACCCCGCGAAGCTCCACGACCCTGTCCGGCCGGTACTCTTTCCCGTCGTCTCCGATTATGGTGGCCTCGTTCCTGACCACTCCGCCTTCCTCCGGGAACCATTCAGGATGGGACCCGATTGCGCTCCGCAACATGGGAAGAGCCCTCGCAGCGTCTTCTTCGGAGATGTCTCCCCTCTCCACGGCATCCTGAACTGCCCCTTCAAGATCCTCGGGAACAACCACATCCTGAAGAATTCCATGCATGACGTTCCCCCTGTGGCGGGAAGAATCGGACGAGTCCGTACGAAGACGGAGCCGCGGCGAAGGCTTCTTCTCCCCAGAGTCGCCCCCTTCCGACAGCGGATTAAGCGGCCAGAGAGGATAGTAGTCCAGGTCCGGAGATGTCGGCGCAGCGGAGCTCTTCTTCCGTTCCATCTTATCGTAATCGTAATCGTATTCCTCTCCCAGGCTGTACGTCACGACAGGAGAATCATCAGTGCCCGATTCCGTACGCTCCATGGGCTGCTCCCTGGACACGAAAGTCTCCAGCACATCGGAGAAGCCAAGGCCTTTATTCCTGTCCAGGGTATCCGGAAATGCAGAAATCAGGGTCAGGCTCTTCTGCGCCCTCGTCATGGCTACGTACATCAGGTTGATGTCATCTATGTAGCTGAGCAGTATTTCCTTCCTGTACTCGCCGGAGAAGAGGGTATGCTCGCAGGAGCTCGTGAGGTTGACGTTCACGGGGAGAGGTCCGGCATCACTGAGGTCCGTGTCCCCGAAATCGGCGCAGCACCAGCTGTAGAGGTTGTTCTTCTTGTACTGGTTTTTGGGCATTTTGCTTGC
>CAYTXA010000122.1:0-4056 GCA_964440865.1 uncultured Muribaculaceae bacterium
CGGGTACTCTTCCCGTCCCGTACATGTCCGCAGGGATGATCCCCGTTCCGGGTTCCGCGAAAGGACTGCACCGGCAAAGCCTGCTTCTCTCGCCGGCAAGATCCTCCCCTCCAGGATGCCTGACCGCCGTCCGGCTCCTCCCCAGTGCACCCCCGACAAGGATTTCATCCCGGTTTCGGCTCTTGCCCTAAGGGAAGGGCAGAGGGTCGAACACAACCGCTTCGGCTTCGGCAAGATCCTGAAGATATCCGGGAGCGGCTCCCAGATGAAGGCCCAGATCGCGTTCGACGACTACGGGGAGAAGGTCCTGCTCCTCCAATATGCCAAGCTGCGCCTTGCATGAGTTGAATTGTTCAAAAAAAATTCTAAAAAGATTTGGAATTTCCGAGAACTACCGTATATTTGGACAAGTTTTTCATAGTTTAAGTTTAGGTTAAGTGTCTGAGCCGACGCAGTGATGTGGAGGCTCAGTATTTTTTTGCCCCGATTATTCTTCGAGGTGGCATGCGGAGACGGACTTCAGCCCCGTCACTCCGAAATACTTTTCCGTCAGCGTTCCCTTGAACCAAACCTTTGCCCCTTCCAGCGACGGATTGTCCTGGAGATTCAGCTCGTCCCTGAGCTTGCCCTTCGGGAGAAAGACCGCGATGCATGAAGATGCCGACGTTGTCGACCTCCTGCTGGCGATGGCAACATTTGTGTTGTTGTCGAACGGGGCGTTGGCAGTCAGGTGTCCCGCGCTCCGGAAGCATCCGACGATGTAGCCGTAGACCCATACGTCTTCAGCTCCCGAACGCGCTTCTTTCCTTGCTGTGTTCACGTCCATAGCGTCTTTCCACCCTTCATCCTCGTCATCACCGGAAACGTCCGACCCGTCTTCCCCGGAATCCTCGCCGTCGTCCGGATCGCCGGAGCCGATAGTCCAGTCTGCGTTAGTCCAGTTCCTTGTCGTGTCCACATCTATGGTTATGTCGCCCTTGCGGGGCGCTCCTGCCCCTTCCGGAGCCGAAATCTTGACCGTGAGTATTTCCCTTGGGGCGAGGTCCCTGGTGAAGAGCTTCGTCGAGCCGCTCTCGTCCTCCATCAGTACGGAGACTGCCCCCGGCTCGCAGTATGCAACCCGCTCCTCCCTATATTTGTAGAGCAGGCTTCTCCCGGCGGAAGAAACGTAGATGAAAGCCTTGGGATAGGCCCTGACGAATGTGTCGTAGAAGGCGAGCCTGATGCCGGAGTTCACCTGTGAGCATGTCAGGGTCACTTCTTCTATGCCCTTCGACGGGACGACGACCACTTCGTCGTCACCAAAGAGAGGACTGTTGAACGCTGGCCCCTTGAATTTACCGGAACGGACTGATACAGTGTAGGTTCCGGGCTCCACGAACAAAGTCTCGGGAGAATCGCCGAACAGCCCGTCATACACGCTCTTTCCGTCTTCCCCTGTCACTTTCAGCAGGAAGTCGCTCGTGTCCGGCAGCGTCCTGGCCGATTTCGTGGGAGAGCCGAAATTGTCGGCAAAGTGGAATACGAGACCTCCCCGGATGTCCTCGTCCTGGCCGAAATGATCGCAGGACTGGGGGAGAACAAGGGACAGGAGCACCGCAAGCAGTGCCGCCGCCCTGAGAATGGATTTTTGCAGATACTTCATGGTGTTTTGCGTTTTCCGTGAAGATACTCCCCGGGGCCCAGTACGAGGTAAGGAAACGCAAAAAGAACAAGCACCTGCAGGTAAAGATTTATTCTTACCCTGCGGGTGCGTGAAAAATATGGAATTCTTTACCTTCCTAGTATCCGAATATCTCGTCGAGAGACAGGACCTTGACGGGACCGAGCGTCTTGAGGAAGCCCATGTCGAGATCACGGACGTCGCCGAGGATGCAGTAGGAGTAGGTGCGGCCTGCGATCCACTTGTCATGGAACCCTGTCAGGGTGCCCATGTCCATGGAGGGTATAGCAGCGAACACTTCCTTTTCTATGGGCTCGGAGAGTCCCATCTCCTTGTCGGCGAGGTAGCTGGTGATGACGTTCATGCCGGTGGTCCTGTTTGTGCGGAGCTTGGCGTCGAGCGAGGTCTTTGCTATCTCGAGGTTATGGTCGTTCTCGGGCATGTTCTCGATGATGTCCTCGAACCCTTCCACTGCCTTCTGTAGCTTGTCGTTCTGGGATCCGATGCGGGCGAGGAAATAGTAGCTGTCGGAGGGAGAAGCGGGCGTTGCGAAGTTCGCTCCGGCGCTGTAGGCAAGAGCCCTGGACTCTCTCATCTCCTGGAATACTACGGTGTTCATTCCGCCTCCGAAGTACTCGTTGAAGAGCTCTGCGGCGGGCTCGATGCTCTTGTCGAAGGACTCTCCGCGGTTGGAATACTGGGTGTAGTTGAACTGGCGGGAATCATAGTTGGCTACGTAGACGACAGGGGAGGGGGTCTTCAGCGTCTGGGGATACTGCACCGTAAGCGGCTGGAGATCACCTTCATGCTTGTGGTTTTCCGCGAGTACTGCCTTCAGGGAAGCCTCGTCGGAAGGACCATAGTAGAGAACCTTGTGCTGGTATCCGAGAAGAGCGCGTGCCTTGGCGAGAAGCTCCTCGGACGTGAGGCTGAGAAGCTGCTCGTTCGTAAGAGTGGTCTTCTTGATGTACTCGGGTCCGTAGTAGGTGTATCTGTTGAGGGCATTGGAACATGCTCTCTGGTTGTGCATAGATACATCCCTGTTCTTCAGCTCGTTGGCCTTGAGGTTCGAGAGGATTTCCTCGTCCGGAACCGCGTTCGCGAGCAGGTCGTCCACGATCTTCATGGCCTTGCCGAGATTCTCGTCGAGACCGCTGATGGTGATGTTGGTGCGGGAAGTCCCGGCGCGCATGCTGTAGCTGCATGCCAGGCCGTAGATTTCGACCGCAATCTCCTCTGCGGATTTGTCAGCCGTTCCAAGGTAGCTGACATAGTCGAGCGCGAAGGGAAGTGCCGGATCGTCGAGGATGCCGGTGTCGAAGCGGTAGTCGAGAGTAGCGATGTCATTGAGCTCGTTCTTCTTGTAGAGAACCTGGAGCCCGTCGGCCTCGCTCACGGAGAGGTCCTTTCCGTAGTCCGTGAAGACCGGCTCGATGGGAGCGGGCTTAGAAGCCTGGACTTCGGCGAGGAATGCGCTCTGCTTGTCGCGGTTCGTCTCGATCGGAGTGATCTTCGGAGCCTGGATCTTATGGATGTTGGGATCCACTCCAAGATGCTTGTATACAGATACATAGTCATCTGCTCCGAGGTACTTGCGGGCCCAGTCGACGATGTCCTGTTTTGTCAGGGACTCTATGCGGGAAAGGGACGCAACGTCATCTGCCCAGTTGTGGCAGGCGATGAAGCTGTCGACGAACTTCATCGCACGGCTGCCGTTGTCCTCGAGGCTCCTCATGTCCTCGAGCTTATAGTTGGCGATTGCCGCGGAAACGAGGCTATCGGAGAATTCTCCCTCGCGCAGCTTCGCGACTTCGTCGAGAAGGAGATTGCGTACCTCCTCAAGTGTCTGTCCCTCTTTCGGATAGCCGATGAGCATGAACTCGCCGTGGTCTGTGCGCGTGTAGCTCTCTCCGTAGGCGGACAGTGCCTTCTGCTGCTGGTTGATGTCCAGGTCGATCAGTCCGGCCATGCCGTTGTAGAGAATCTGGGAGACGATGCCCGAAGTCTCGCTGTCCTTGATGTCAACCTTGGAGCCGGGATAACGCCATGAGAGCCAGGCGAATTCAGCTTCCTCGCCGTAGACGTCCTTCTGGACAGGACTTGTGATGGGAGCTTCGTCCTTTATCTCAAGGGTGGGCACATCGGGGTTCGGCTGCCAGTCGCCGAAATACTTCTCTATCGTGGCCACGAACTGGTCGGAATCGAAATCTCCGGAAACGCAGATTGCCACGTTGTTGGGCACATAGTAGGTCGCCTTCTGCTTAAGGATGGCAGTGATGCTGGGGTTCTTCAGGTGCTCTTGGGTACCGATCACGGTCTGGGTTCCGTAGGGATGGCTCGGGAAGAGCACGGAGTCGGCAGCTGCAAGCACCTTCTCGGTGTGGTCGGTGTGC
>CAYTXA010000122.1:4066-6292 GCA_964440865.1 uncultured Muribaculaceae bacterium
CCCCATGTTGAACTCCTCGTAGACGGCCTCCAGTTCAGTGTGGAAGCCTCTGACTACCATGTTCTTGAAACGGTCTGCCTGGACTTTCGCCCAGTTGTCGATCTGGTTGGAGGGGATGTTCTCCGTGTAGCAGGTGACATCGTTGGATGTGAACGCGTTGGAGCCTTCGCTGCCGATCATCGCCATGAGCTTGTCATATTCGTTGGCGATGGCAATGTTCGATGCCGCGTAGCTGACGGAGTCGATGATGTGGTATACGGAATCGCGCTGAGCCTGGTCTGTGTAGGTGCGGTAGACGTCGTACTGGTGCTGGATCTCGTCTAGAAGCGGCTTCTCGGCTGCATAGTCCGTGGTCCCGAAGTTGGTGGAACCCTTGAACATGATGTGCTCGAGATAGTGGGCGAGTCCGGTGTTGTCGGAGGGGTCGTTCTTTCCGCCGACACGTACTGCGATGTAGGTCTGGACCCTCGGGGTCTCCTTGTTGACGGTCATGTAGACCTTCAGCCCGTTGTCCAGCGTGTAGATCTTGGTGCCGAGAGGGTCTCCCGGGACAGTTTCGTACTTCTTGGAGCACGAAACAGCCGCGGACACGCAGAGTGCCGCGACTGCCATGAGTTTTATGAACTTCATTGGTCTGATATGATTAGTTCTAGAAGTCGAACGTGACGCCCATTCCCAGCACGAGGCTGCTGCGGTCATAGTTGACGTCGGCAGCGGCAATCTTGCTGTAGCCTGCGGCGAGCTTCTGTGCTACTGGAGCGGGAAGTGCGCCGGCCATCTGGGTCAGCATCGATCCGAGACCGGAGTAGTCGTCATAGTGCTTGTCCGTGCTGCAGTAGAATGTGCTGTAGGCTGCGAAGTCGAACGCAAGGCGGGGAGTCACATGGTAGCGGAATCCTGCGCCGATGGAATAGGACGGAGTGGAGAAGAGCATGTCGCTCAGATATGCGTCGTTGTCTCCGAAGTCGAAGCGGGTGACGTGTCCGCCGGCGCTGACTGTCCACTTGTCGTCGATGTCCCACTCAGCTCCGAGGAGCACCTCCCAGGGATTGCCGCCCAGGAGCTCCTGCTTGTTGTAGACGTTCTTGCCGTCATAGGCGAACTCATTCGCGTCCTTGTCGAAGTAGTAGTTGAATCCCGCGCTGAGACGAACGTTCGGGAGAACCGAGTACTCGGCGCCGAGAGAAAGGCTTGCGGGAATGTCAGCCCTGATGGTGGTGCCGGCCTCATATGCCTTTGCGACTGCGAGGCTGGGCGCGACGTTGTCGTCGTCATTCTCCATGCGGACGGCGGTGCGGAACTCGTAGCGTGCAGCCACGTTCCACTTCCCATACCTGACATCGATTCCGACGATGGGGTTGAAAGCGATATCTTCCTGATGGGCATCGATTTCCATGTTCATCATCCCGTCGATCATGCCTCCTACCTGCGCAGGTGCGCCGGCAGCCTGGAGAGCGGTGCCAAAGGAAACCAGGCCATACTGGGCATTCTTCATGGAACCGTCATAGTCGTTCCAGAGGTAGTTCATCCTGACTCCGGCGGACAGGGCGATGTGCTCGTTGATCTTGTAGCCGAGCATCAGCTGGCCGGCGAAGTTGTACTGGGAGCCCTTGAATGCCATATCCATATTGTAGGTAGTCTCCTGCCCGGTCAGACCGTTCATCAGGGCTGCAAGGGTAGCTGCAGGAGCTTCGAGGGAGCCGAGGCCTTCGGAGAAGTCGGCAGCGCCGCCACCGGTCACTGTCCCGAAGTGGAAGGAAGCGAAGAAATTGTCGTGGACATATGCGGCATCAATGTGGGGAAGGAAAGGAACGTCGGTCTTGCCCGTGTACTTCACTGTCGTCTCGCCGGGATGCTTTGCGCCGTAGGCGAGGGGAGCAAATGTGCTCCTGGCGTACCTTCTCTGCCAGATGACCTGCCAGTCAGCTCCGAGGTGCCACCCGTTGTCCATGAATCCGATACCTGCCGGATTGAAGTATGCGCCCTCGATGCCGATCACGGCATTGTGCGCCGGCTGGCGGAGGAACGCAGCGTTCTGGTTCGTGTTCTGGAAGAATCCTCCTGCGTATGAGGGAAGCGCGATGAGCGCAGCCGCAGCGAGGACTGTAAGTTTCTTGTTCATAATAGTTTTTGGTTTCAGTGATTCGCAAACGGTCGCAAAAGTAGCTAAAAATTTTTATCTCCATGGAATTATATTGCAAAATGGTGCGACTTTTCTCCTTTTGT
>CAYTXA010000123.1:0-6265 GCA_964440865.1 uncultured Muribaculaceae bacterium
TCCCCAGGCCGACATGTCCACAGACCCGCGCTGGGGCCGCTTCAACGGCACATTCGGCGAAGATGTCAATCTGGTGACCGACATGGCAAGGGCCTATTGCGACGGATTCCAGACCTCTCCCGAGGACAAGAGCGTCGAGGGAGCATGGGGACTGGAGAGCGTGAACGCGATGGTAAAGCACTGGTATGGCTACGGAGCGCAGGAGGGCGGACGCGATTCGCACTACTGTTTCGGAAAATATGCCGTCTATCCCGGCAACAACAGGCCGATGCACATTCTGCCGTTCTCCGAAGGAGCATTCAAGCTCAAGGGCGGCACGGGCATGGCTTCAGCAGTGATGCCCATCTACAGCATCCTCTGGGACCAGGATCCCTCCGGGGCAAATGTCGGAGGAAGCTACAGCAAGTGGATGGTCCAGGAGCAGCTCAGGGATTCGCTTGGCTTTGACGGAGTTGCATGTACGGACTGGGCCATCACGTCCGACAATCCCACGGTCGAGGGATTCTCCGGCAAATGCTGGGGAGTCGAGAACATGAGCGTTGCCCAGAGGCACTACGCCATCCTAAAGGCAGGAGTGGACCAGTTCGGAGGCAACAACGACAAGGGTCCGGTACTGGAAGCCTACAACATGTGGGTCAATGACTTTGGAGAAGATTCCGCAAGGCAGCGTTTCGAGAAGTCGGCTGTGCGTCTGCTTCTGCAGAGTTTCCGCACAGGACTGTTCGAGAACCCATATCTTGAGATTGCAACTACTGTCGCTGAGGTCGGCAAGCCGGAATACATGACAGAGGGCTATGCTGCCCAGCTGAAGTCGGTCGTAATGTTGAAGAATCATGGAAATGCGCTGCCCGTCAAGGAGAAGCTGAAGATCTACATTCCCGACCGCTACGAGGCTCCGGCTCGGAATTTCTTCGGTACGATGACGGAAGGAAAGTGGGTTTCGCCCATGGATAAATCATTGGTAGCCAAATACTTTGAACCAGTATCCTCTCCGGACGAAGCGGATTTCGCGCTCGTATGCATAGAGGAGCCGAACTCTGGCATGTCTGCCGGATATGATGTTGCAGACAGGGAGAAAGGCGGCAACGGCTACATGCCCATTTCCCTGCAGTACAGGCCATACACTGCAACCCAGGCACGCGAAGTGTCCATCGCCGGAGGTGATCCCAAGGAATCTTCCGCCAACAGGAGCTACAAGGGCAAGACTGTCAGGACTCCGAACGAGGGGGATCTGGATCTCGTGATTCGCACGCGGAAAGCCATGGGTGACAAGCCCGTAATAGTCTCCGTGCATCTCAGCAAGCCGATGGTAATGGCTGAAGTGGAGCCGTATGCCGATGCAATTCTCGTGGATTTCGGAGTGCAGAACAAGGCCATCCTGGACATCGTGAGTGGAGCAGCCGAGCCTTCCGCGCTGCTGCCCATGCAGATGCCTGCCGACATGGCGACGGTCGAGACGCAGAAGGAGGATGTGCCGCACGACATGGTCTGCTACACAGATGCCGACGGCCACACCTACGATTTCGCCTATGGTCTCAACTGGTCAGGTGTCATCGACGACGACCGTGTCAAGGCCTACAGGAAATAGCGTTTGCTGCAAAACAAAAAGGACCCCGGAAGCCTGAAACGACTTCCGGGGTCTATTGTTGGTTTAGGGAGTCAGCCCGCTACTTGAAGAGCTTCGGGACGAATTCGCTGAGGTAGATTCGCCAGTTGCGCCAGATATGGCCGCCGTCGGTCTCCATGTACTCGTAGGGATAACCCGCAGCATCGAGTTTGGCACGGAAATCGGCGTTGCTCTTGTACAGGAAGTCGGCATTTCCGATGCCTATCCAAAGGAGGGCCGGCTTCTTTCCGAAGTAGCTCGCAAGCTTTGCGTCCATGTCAGCATAGATGTTCTTGTAGGCTGCCCTTTCTTCGCTGCCAGTACCGATGGCGGCAGAGAACATTCCGGAATAGTTGAACATGTCAGGATAGTTGAGGGTGATCCAGAGAGTGTGGAAACCGCCCATCGACAGGCCGCAGATCGCGCGGCTCTGCTTCTTCGCGATCGTGCGGTAATGGCTGTCCATAAACTTCACGATTTCGGGGAAAGAGGTCTCGAATGTCCCGTCCATGGTCTGGGGAAGAGACATGGTCGGACGGGTGTAGCCGGTAGCGTTCTCCATAGGAGCGGCCTCCTGGGAGATGTTGCCGTTTGTGAAGACCACGATCATGGGCTTTGCCTCTCCCTTCGCGATGAGGTTGTCAAGGATCTGCGCAGCGCGGCCCTGTTCGAGCCATGCATCCTCGTCTCCGCCGATTCCGTGGAGCACGTAGAGGACTGGGTATCTGGTCTTTCCGGCCTCGTAGCCTGCGGGAGTGTAGACGCTCATGCGGCGGTCGAAGCCTGCGATGTCGCTGTGGTACCAAACTTTGGAGACAGTTCCGTGGGGAACCTCGTTGATGCAGTAGAGGTCAGCGCGCCCGCCGGGAACGATGAACTTGCTCGTGAGAGTTGCCACATCCCTGTTGACGGACATGTTGTTGGGATCCAGGACAGTGAGCCCGTCCACGACAAAGGTGTAATTGTAGACCTCGGGAGCGACCTTCTCAGGCGTGGTATATTCCCATACGCCCTTCTCCCCTTCCTTGAGGTCTGCAATGCCGGGGCTGTCAAATGTACCATTCGGAGTCTCGACCTTGCTGGTGGGAAGGAAGTCGCCGGTGACCTGTACCCTATGGGCCTTCGGAGCCTGGTAGCGGAAGGTCACGGTCCCGTCTGCGTTGATTTCAGGAGAGACCACCTGTGGCCCTCCCCAAAGTGCCTGCTGCGCGAAGGCAGAAAGGCTGAGCAGCATTGCTGCCGCAAATAACATTATCTTTTTCATCTGCAGATAAAATATTGATAGCTGAATGTTTCATTTCCGGACAGAAATCTGGGCTAATAAGCGAAAGCAGCTATCAGCGATGGAATAGCGAGAACAATGGCACTTCCGAGCTCCCAGAAGAGATAGAAATTGCGCTCAGGACGGGTAAGCCCCTTGCCGACTCTTTCCTCTATGTTGCTCTTGACGTTGTAGCATATTCCGCTCTGGTCGATGAAGAAATGCTTGAATTTTCTGTTCTCGCTGACAGTAGTCGTGAAATCGTCTTCGAAGATCAGAGATTGGTCAGTGTCGTATTCCGTGGTAACATTCTCGTAGACCAATATCACCCCGCCGGTCCCATCGCTAACTTCACTGTCGGGATCGCCGAATTCCATCACAATGTCCGAGTGGGTTTTCCCGACCCACTCGGAAGCGAGGCTGTCTTCGATGGAGACATATCTCGCTGTCCCGCATGAGCTTACGCTGAGTGCCAGCACCAACAATATTGGAATTAGCAGCTTGCTTGCTTTCATAGTTTTATCCTGAAGTCCATCTGGTTATGTTTCGATTTTAAAATTAACGAAATTTCTGCTCAAATACAACGTCATCAGCACAATAGCAACAAAAATTCCCGAGGGGGAAAACCCTCCGGGAACAAATCGATTATTCCGAATAGGACAGGATTCCTACTTCGGAAGATGGAAAACGTCAGTGATTTCCTGCATCTGCTCCTGCGACATGCCGTCGGGCTCGAAGCCCATGTTCTTCGCGGCGATGTAGATGAGGGCGGACTTGTTGAGGACATCCACCTGGTCGAACGCGGACATGATGTCAGTATCCACGGCAAAGACCCCGTGCTTCTCCCACATTACGACATCGTAGTCGTCGTCGATGGCCTTTATCGTGGCATTGGCGAGCTCCACGCTGGACGGGAGCATGTAGGGAACCATACCCAGGCCTCTCGGGCAGAATGCCTTTGTCTCCGGGATCATGCTCCAGAGCATGCGCGTGGCAACATCCTTTTCCATGAACTTTTTGTTGTGGGTAAGCGCAACGAGCTCGATGGGATGCGTGTGGAGCGACGCCCTGTAGGGAGATCCCTTGGCAAGGAGGTAATTGTGGACGCTCAGGTGTGATGGCAGCTCCGAAGTAGGAGCCACGGGCTTGTCGGCCACAATCTCATAATGGGCGCAGTCCGGAAGGATACGGATGACGGATCCGTTCGACATGGGATCCCTGGCGAGATCGCGCATGCGCTTTTGAGTGCCCTTGCAATAGAACCAGCACCCTTTCAGATGGGGCAGCGTAGCGCCGATTGCACGCGGCTCGGAGATGGCGGGAAGCCCTCTCATCTGATCGTCCACGTATTCCGTAATGTTGATGGTAATGTTTCCGCCGTTCCTTTCGGCCCAGCCTTTTGCCCAGAGGTAGCCGGCAACTTCCGCTACCTTGTCGATTTCGGCCTTCAGGGCCGGTCTGTTATCCAATATACTCATATCAATTGAGGCAAGAATGTACTAACAATCAGGACAACAATGCCCGCAACCAGCACGCTGATGGTCTTGCGGGACACGCCCTTCCACTCCTTGAGGATAATACCCCAGAGATTGGAGAACACAACGTTGAGGCTCATCAGGATGCACCAGCTGAACGTGATAAGGACAGGGCTGCTGGCGAGGAACCCCTTTCCGAGAGACAGCCCGAAGAACTGGCTGTACCACAGGAGACCTGCCAGACAGCAGAACACGATGTTGTTGCCCCAGAGGGAGCCTTTTCCGTAGTCGCTCCAGGTCTTGTTCTTCGAGTTCTGGCTGAAGCAGTAGACGGCATTCGTGATGAAACCGCCGACGGTAACCAGGAAGGTTGCGGGAAGAGTCGCGAAGATGGGCTTGGTGGCGGCCCAGGTGAGCGGGGCGCCGAAGCTAAGGCCAATGTTGAAGCATGCGCTCATGAACCCGGCAAGGA
The DNA here is from genome assembly GCA_964440865.1 of uncultured Muribaculaceae bacterium. GTDB lineage: Bacteria > Bacteroidota > Bacteroidia > Bacteroidales > UBA932 > Cryptobacteroides. Next base: position 4,815 of record CAYTXA010000123.1, read on the forward strand.
GAGCTACCGCGATTCCTTTCCCGAAGTTGAAATCCTTGACGGCTTTCTTCTTTTCCTCCTCAGGAAGAGCCTGCGACTTCATCCAGCCGGCTACACCTATGATACCTATACCGATGAGCGTAACCACAACACCGATTATTACAGCACTTGTGAGATCACCGGCATGGCCCGTGAAGACAGGCCCCAGGATGGCGCCGAGCCCGGAACAGGTTCCGAGCGCAATCGACTGGCCGAGCGCCACGCCAAGGTAGCGCATCGAAAGGCCGAATGTAAGACCTCCTACGCCCCAGAGGATGCCGAAGAAAATGGTCAGCAGGCTCTCATGGGGATGGGCGGCGTACATGGCGAAAAGGGATTCCCCGGAGGGAACAGCCAGCAGCGCACCGAGCAACGGGAAAAGGAGCCAGGCAAAAACGCCCTGGACGATCCAGTAGCTTTCCCAGCTCCATTCCTTGATCTTATTGATCGGGACGTAGCTCGAACTCTGGCAGAACGCCCCGATCGCAATAATCAGCAGACCAATGAGAATCATGGTTTATCTCTTGGAAGTCACGTCTTTCTCGTACTGCTCGATGACAGGGATGTACTCTTCTCCGACGGGAACTCCGTTCTTGTAGTTGAAGTAGTCGAACACTGCGCCGAAGGGCAGGGTCTTGGCTTCCTCGAGGAGGGCAAGCCTCTCGAAGCCCTTGCCGGCAGCCTCATACTCGCGGAGCTTTGCGAGAGGCTCAAGAAGGGCGGAAAGGATGCACTTCTGGGTAGCGCGGGCACCGATGATATAGGCACCGATACGGTTGATGGAAGCATCGAAGTAGTCGAGACCTACGTGGGCACGGTTAAGGCCGTCTGCACGGACGAGCTCCTTGAAGAGGTCAAGGACCTGGTCGTTCATGATGGTGACGTGGTCGGAATCCCAGCGTACGGGGCGGGAGACATGGAGCATCAGTTCGGGAACGAAGAGAAGCAGAGAAGCCACCTTGTCGGATACATTCTCTGTCTGCTCATAGTGTCCGGTGTCGAGGGTGTACATGACCTTGCGGGTCGCACAGTAGCCCTCGTAGAAGTCCATGGAGCCGACGGTATAGCTCTCGAGGCCGATGCCGAAGAGCTTTGCCTCAACGCAGGACTTCATGCCGGGAAGCTTCTCGGCGAGGATCTCGTCAAGGGCGGCAGCGAGCAGCTCGCGATAGTATTTCCTGTTGACAGTCAGGTCTTTGCTTCCGTCATGCACCCAGATATTCATGATGCAGGGATCGCCCTGGGCCTTGCCCATAGCGTCGGCGATGCGGCGGCAGCGCTTGGTGTGCTCGATCCAGAACTCGCGGATGGCGGGATCCGGGTTCGCGAGGGACAGGTCTCCGCTCTTGGCATGGCCGAAGGAAGTGGAGTTGAAGTCCAGCTTGAAGTTGTTCTCCCTCGCCCATTGGATCCAGCTCTGGAAATGCTCGATG
>CAYTXA010000124.1:0-6234 GCA_964440865.1 uncultured Muribaculaceae bacterium
ACAGAGTCGTCACCTACAATGGCGAAAAATGGATATCGAGATGCCAGGAGAGTGTCTGGGGGTCTTCGGTGCAGGCAGATGCCGTCGTAATCGACAACGCCTCGTCCGACGGGACTCTCCAGCTGGTCCGTGAGCATTTCCCCTGGGTCCGGCTTGTCGCCGGCAAGGAGAACCTCGGCTTCGGGGCAGCAAACAACATCGGTCTCCGGATGGCGCTGGAAGAGGGCTACGACTATGCCTACCTGCTGAACCAGGACGCATGGATTTTCCCGGATACTCTCGGAAAGCTCGTCGGGGCAGCAGAGAAGGAGCCATCCTATGCAATCCTCAGTCCTGTCCAGATGGAGGCTGACCTGCTGCATGAGGACGTGCTCTTCAGCCGGATTCCCAGGGCGGACCGTGGGGACGGTACCGTGATGGAAGTGAGGAGAGTCATGGCTGCCCACTGGCTTGTCCGGCTCAAGGCCCTGCGGGAAGTGGGTCTTTTCGCTCCGATATTCCATCATTATGGGGAAGACGATAACCTCTGCTGCAGGCTGAGACATAGAGGCTGGAAGATCGGGATAGTACCTTCGGCAAAGGCCGTCCACGACAGGGCGGGACGCGACCTGTCGTCGCCTGCGGCCAGACAGCGTACGTGGCGTATCACGTCGCTCGTCATCCTCTGCGATCCTTCCCTTCCGCTCTGGGTGCAATGGCTCCATGTATTGGCGTTCACCCTTGTGAAAACCGTGAAAAACAGATCATTGTCTCCCTTGAAGGAGCTCCCCTCTCTCTTCAGTATGAGGGATGAAATCATCAGGACTCGAAAACCATGAACCAGGAAACCACCACAACGCAGACAGTAGACATCAAGAAGATGAAAACCTTGATCCCTTCCGGATACACATCGTATCTGGGAGACGATTTCATCATCATGGACATGAACCATAGCCCTAAGGACAGCATCCTCCGGTATCCCATCCGATTCGACGGTTACCTGGTCGTATTCTGCGTGAGAGGAAACGCGCAGGTCGACATCAACCTCCATTCCTATGAGTTCCGGGAGAACACGCTGCTTGTCTATGTCCCCGGCTATATCGTGCGGATCGGATCACAGGACAATCTCGAGGACATGCATGCCATATTTGTCGCAGTGTCAAAGGAATTCCTGTCCGGACTCAGTTTCGACTTCACCCAGCTTTTCAAGCAGAGCATGAAGATTGTGAACAATCCATGCATGATACTGGAAGGCAGGCAGCTGGATGTCTGCAAGCGATATCTCGAGCTTGCGTCACGGCTGGTGTCCGCCGAGATGGAGCATAAGTCTGAGATTCTGGGGAGTCTTGTCTCGTCGTTCTGCTACCTGCTGGTGTCGATCTGGAGCCAGAACATCTCCGATGCCCGCAACAAGGTCAGCGAAGGTGGTTCGGTCCGGGCGAAAATGATATTCGAGCAGTTCCTCAGCCTTGTGACTGAATACCACTCTACGGAGAGAAAAATGGGCTTCTATGCCGACAAGCTCTGCCTGACCCCGAAATATCTCTCGAAGATCGTGAAACAGGCGAGCGGGCGGAACGGCCCCGACTGGATCAACTCATTCGTCGTGCTTGAGGCGAAGAACATGCTGAAGTATTCCGACCTGACGATCAAGGAGATAGTTGCGCGGCTGAACTTCCCGAACCAGAGCGTTTTCTACAAGTTTTTCAAGACGCATACGGGCATGACTCCGAGTGATTACCGTAAAATCTGAAAAAGTTTTAGAATTTTATTGCTTAATCCGGAGCTTTTCTGCTTGAAAAAAAGTGAAAAATGTTTTGCAGGTTAATAAATATGTGTAACTTTGCCCTTGGATTTCCGAGTTTCTTCGGTGTCCTTTGTTAAGTTCGTTTTATCTATAGCCGCGGCTTTGGGGAAAGTCGCGGCTTAACTGTTATATACTCGTAAGGAAATTGCTATCTTTGGTAACAGACCATTGCAGAAACAGATCAACACTACTAACAAATACCGACTATGAGAAAAATTTCCTTGTCAGCCCTGGGCCTGGCTTTTCTGGCCCTTTCTGCTTTCCCCGCGACCGCATCCGGCGCAGAGGAATCGAAGGCCGTCAGTTCTCCCGTCACGAAAGTGACAACCGCAGGGCCGTATGTCGTCCGCGCTCCCTTCATGGTTGACGCGGTGGATGTCAACGGCAAATCCTTTGGCCCTGAATCAGTTATGGAGACTCCAGTCGACCTCGAAAGCGTCTTTGCCTCCGATGCGGAGACCCTCTCTTCTTCGGACGGAAGCTACTCTTTCCAGGGAACCTCCGCCGGGAGCTATTCTCTCAACGTGCTGGGCTTCAAGTTCTCGACCAATGCTTTCGGCCATGTCCAAGTCGAGGTTTCCGGACTGGAAAACAGCAAAGTATACATCGACGGGCAGGAAGGAGCCGGAGCTGACCTCCGCCCCGGGACCCATGAGGCTGTGGTGAAGGGCATCGGCAGCAAGGCCCGCCTAAGCGTGAGCGCCAAGCCGGAAGTTGGCTTTTCCCTTGAAGACTCCGCAGACGAATCCGGCCGCTACTACACTCTACGCGACGTCATGGAGGGCAGACATTTCGGCGGCTCTTCCCTTTCCCCGAGCGGCAAGTACATGATTGTCAGCTATACTACGACCTATCCCGGCGGACGTACTGCCCGCAGCGCGAAGGTGACCGAGCTCTCCAGCGGCAATGTCGTCGCGGAAGGCCGCGGCGGGATGAAATGGCTGAATACCGAGGACAAATACTATTCTGTCGAAGATGGCAAGATGGTGGTGACTGACCCTGCCACGGGCCGCTCCGAGGTGCGTGCGACCGGCATTCCCGACGGGTACTCCGTCCTTTCCCCGAACGATGACTATTTCATCTTCATGCTGACTAAGGAAGGCCCGAAGGAAAGGGAGGACATCTATGAGATCGTGGATCCCGAAGACCGCCAGCCGGGATGGCGCAACCGTTCCTGTCTTGCGAAGTACGATATTGCCGGAGGAGTCATGCAGCCCCTGACCTATGGTTACCACGACACGTATCTGTCCGACATCTCCGCTGACGGAAAGCACATACTCTTCTCCGTACGCCGCCAGCAGACTGCCCGCCCGACATCGCTCACGGACATCTATGACATGGATCTCGAGACGATGAATGTCACCAAGATAGTGGACGGCGACGGCTTCGTCGGCAGCGCAAGCTATTCCCCCGACGGCCGCAGTATCCTGTTCTCCGGAACTCCGGAGAGCTTCGGCGGAATCGGGGCAAACGTGCTGAAGTGGCAGACCCCGAGCATGACCGACTACCAGCTCTACCTTCTCGACCACATCGGCGGCAAGGTAAAGCCCCTTACCAAAAATTTCGACCCGAATGTCCAGAACGTTGTCTGGAGCAAGGCCGACGGAAACATCTATTTCACAGCCGAGAACAAGGACAGCGTCAGCCTCTATCGCCTGCGCCCCGGGAGTGGGAAGATTTCCATGGTCAAACTTCCTGAGGAGATGGTGCTTTCCTTCTCCATCGCCGGAAATGCTCCAGTCATGGCATTCGGAGGGCAGGGCAGCATGAACTCCGACAGGATCTACACCGTTGACCTCAAGTCCGATGCAGTGACCCTGAGGGAGGACCTCAGTGCCGAACTGCTCAAAGGCGTCACCCTTGGCGAGTGCCACAACTGGAACTTCAAGGACAAGGACGGGTATGAGATCTATGGCCGCTACTATCTGCCGCCTCATTTCGACGCGTCGAAGAAATATCCTCTGATTGTCAACTACTATGGCGGCTGCTCCCCGACCGGGCGCAACTTCGAGTCCCGCTATCCGTGGCATCTCTATGCCGCTATGGGCTATGTCGTCTATGTCGTCAATCCCCGTGGCGCCACTGGATTCGGACAGGAATTCTCTGCCTATCACGTGGATACGGCCGGCGACTATGTGTCCGACGATATCATCGAGGGCACGAAGAAATTTGTCAAGGAGCACTCCTTTGTCGATGCTTCCAAGATCGGGTGCATCGGAGCTTCCTACGGCGGATTCATGACGCAGTGGCTCCAGACAAAGACCGACATTTTCGCTGCGGCTATTTCCCATGCCGGAATCTCCGACCACACGAGCTACTGGGGCAACGGATACTGGGGATATTCCTACAGCGAAGTGTCCATGGCAAACGCCTATCCGTGGAACCGCAAGGACCTCTACGTGGACCACAGCCCGCTCTACAATGCAGACAAGATCCACACTCCGCTCCTCTTCATCCAGGGCAATTCCGATACCAACGTGCCGCCCATGGAGAGCGTCCAGATGTTCACAGCCCTGAAACTTCTCGACCGTCCGACGGCTCTTGTGTTCGTCGACGGGCAGGATCACCACATCCTTGACTACGACAAGAGGATGAGGTGGCAGGATACCATCTTCGCATGGTTCCAGAAGTGGCTGAAGGGGGATTCGTCCTGGTGGGAGTCCATGTATCCCGACAAGAACCTATAATTTGCAGTATGAGCCGAGCTCGGCAAGATAGTCTTCCGTGTAGAAGTCCATCTTGCCCTTGAGCGAGGCGAACGTCATTTCGCTGAACCAGACCTTCCCCTCTGTGTCGTAGAGGTCTACGCGTACTTCGGGGAATCCTTTGGACAGCACGGAAGCAGACCGGAGCATCTCACCAAGGTGCTCCGGTCTTGGCAATGCGCCCTTCCCGTCGCGGTAGTGGTCCGTGAAGACGGAAACTTCCTGATGGCATTTCCAGTCGAGGTCGTAGATGTTGACATATGTGCCTTCGCTGGTGCGGTTGTAGCATGCCCAGATGGAGACCGGCCTCCCGTCGAAGCACCAGATCTTGTAGTCGATGAGCGTTGCGAAGCGCCTGTCGTCCGGTCCGACTCCTTCCGGCCGCGTCTGGACCATGAACTTTTCAGCAAGGATCTCCGGGCGTATGCTGTTGTAGTAGGTTTCGCCGTTGACGTAGCCGTATTTCCTGCCGAGCCTGAATCCGAGGTCGGCTTCGATTGCCGCCTTGTCGAATCCCTCCGTCTTGTCCACGACGTGGGCAGAGCCGCTGTCGTGGTTGCATTTGAGCACGAACTGTCCGGGAAGATCGTCCCATGGAATTTCCCCGGCTGTCTTCCAGTGGCCATACATGGGCACGAGCAGGTCCCCGAGCCCCCTCTCAGTGACGAAATCCCGGACTGCGATCTTGTCCGCCAGCTTTCCCCACGCTGAGGTGTCCCCGTTGCAGATCAGCCACTGGATCTTTTCGTTGAGGTCCCGCGGATTCTTCCAGTCGACCTTGTAGCCCTTCCATTTCTTCCAGTCGTGGTCTATGACTGCCTTCCGGAAGTACCTGAGCCCGAGCCGGCGGAGCGTCCCTCCTGCCTTTCTGCCAAGGGTGCCCATGACCTTGGCCTTCTCGCCCCTCTCCAGCCCGATCAGGAACGCAAGGACGGAGCTTACTGTCAGCGTGGCAAGGATGCCGGCGACCCTGCCCCATGTCCCGGATGGAGATACCGCCCTGTAGATCAGGAAGTAAGGCACCATGACGATGCAGAGCAGCAGAGGTCTCAGGTAGGCTTTCCTCAGGAAATGTCTCGTGTCGAAGCCTTCCTTGGCCCGGAGCAGCAGGAGCTGGATCACCCTGCTGAGTGCATCGGCGGCGGCGAATACGAGGATCACGCTGAAGGCAGGAGCGCCCCATCGGAAGAGAATCCATGATACCGCAAGCCCGAGGGCATAGAGCACGGTGTATTCGATCTTGTACCACTTGACGTCGCCGTAGGCGTTGATCAGCTGGGTCAGGCCGGCGGACGTTGAGGATACGACCGCAAGCACGAGCATGCATGCCACCATGACCGTAGTGCCTTCCGGCATCGAGTCTCCGAGCCATATTTCCATGATGAAGTCCAGCTCGGGGAGCAGTGTGAAGAATATCACAAGCATCAGCAGAACGCTGATCCTGCAGATGGTTTCGGTCAGATAGATGGACCTGCCCTGCCTGCCGCTGCTGATTCCCTGGGTTATCTGCGGGGCGGAGGCGAAGTCGAAGTTGCCGATGAACTTGTTGATGTAGGTCAGGACCGTATTCGCAACGCCGTATGAGGCGTTGACTGCAGTGCCGAAGAAGAAGTTGATCAGCATGTTGCTGCCCTGGGAGCGGCCGAGGGTCGCGGCGGCGGACAGCAGGTTGTAGTTGTTGAAGGACAGTGGGCCCTTGTACATGTCCCTGTCCCTCACGAACTTCCACCTTTCGGTGTCGCG
>CAYTXA010000125.1:0-6199 GCA_964440865.1 uncultured Muribaculaceae bacterium
GCACAGCAAGTGGAAGAAAACAGACAAAGTATATGAGAAGAATCACATTGGCCATCCTGACGGCCGCAATGCTGCTGCCAACAGGCCTAAAGGCCCAGCAGACTCTCTCGCTGGAAGACTGCAGGCAGATGGCTATCGCAAACGACGACAACCTCAGCCAGGCACGCACGAAGTACGAGATGGCAGGCTATGACAAGAAGATAGCCTTCGCGAATTATCTCCCGAACATAAGCGCGACAGGAGCCTATCTCCACAGCGAGAACAACATCAATCTCCTGAGCGACAGCCAGGCAAACGTAATCAACGGCCTCGGGGCAAACATGCAGGGACAGGCGACTGCGCTGATGACCCAGCTCCAGACCCTGATCCAGAGCGACCCTGCCATGCTGAAGGAATATGCTTCGAGCCCGATGTGGCAGAACCTGCTCGGGGCCATAAGCAAGGTTGATCTTGCAGGAGGCATAAGCCAGATCGGTCAGAAGCTGGAAGACGCCCTCGAACTCGACATCCATAACAACTGGGCCGCGGGCATCACCGCGACGCAGCCTCTGTTCATGGGCGGCAAGATCGTGGCTGCCAACAAGATAGCAGCTCTCGCAGAACAGCTGCAGAAATCCCAGTACGACCAGAAATACCAGGAGACCCTTGTCGCAGTGGACCAGAGCTACTGGCAGATCATCTCCGTCGCCAACAAGCTCAAGCTAGCGGACTCATATGCCGACCTGCTCCACGACATGGAGAATGATGTCGACATCTCGATCAAGGAAGGCGTCGCGACCGAATCCGACGGTCTTCAGATCAAGGTTAAGGCCAACGAGGCAGACATGCTGAAGACAAAGGCCGAGAATGGTCTTGTCCTAGCGAAGATGCTGCTCTGCAAGCAGATAGGTCTTCCGCTCGACTCCGACATCAAGCTCGCCGACGAGGACCTCGAGGAGGTTCCTCTCCCCCAGCTCATAGGCGAGAAATCTCTCGAAGACATCTATGCCGACCGCCCCGAGACCCAGAGCCTCGAGTATGCCGGCAAGATCTATGACTACAAGGCAGATGTCGCCGAGGCGGATATGCTCCCGCAGGTAGCGCTGACAGCCGGCTACATATGGACAAACCCTAACGTCTACAATGGATTCCAGAACGATCTCAAGGGGAACTTCGGAGTCGGAGTTGTGGTGCGTGTCCCGATTTTCCATGGTATGGAAGCCCTAAACAAGACCCGCAAGGCAAAGGCCGAGGCAACGCTCTACAAGAGCCAGCTCTCCGACGCCAAGAAGCTGATCAACCTGCAGGTCACCCAGCTGAGAAAGCAGCAGGAAGAGGCCCTGAAGAAATACTCGATGGCAAAGAGCAACCTTGACGCCGCGGAGGAGAACCTGCGCAAGGCGAACATCGGCTTCGAGGCCGGCGTAGTCGACACCAACACTGCCCTCGCAGCCCAGACCGCATGGCTCCAGGCGCATTCCGAGTTCATCGATGCCGGCATCGAGATGCAGATGAACAATGTCAATATCCAGAAGACCGAAGGAAACTACCGCTCCGACCTCGACACAGCAGTTTCAGAATAATAAAAAACAATCAATATGTCTGAGAAAAAACAAAGCTATAATCTCGCGATCGGCATTGTCGCCCTTCTCGCAATTATCGTGGTCATCGCCCTGATCGGCTGGCTTGTCACAAAGCCGAAGCCTCTCGTAATCCAGGGCGAGGCGGAAGCATCCGAATACAGGGTATCGGGTAAGGTGCCCGGAAGGATCGAGGACCTCTATGTCAAGGAAGGCCAGACCGTCAGCAAGGGCGACACTCTTGTCTACATCGACTCTCCTGAAGTCCGCGCAAAGCTCAACCAGGCGAAGGGCGTGGTTGCTGCGGCTACTGCCCAGAGCACGAAGGCACAGAACGGCGCACGCACCGAGCAGATTACCGGAGCATATGAGCTCTGGCAGCAGGCTAAGGTGCAGGAGGATGTCATGAAGAAGTCTTTCGACAGGGTGCAGAAGCTCTACGACCAGAAAGTCATCTCCGCGCAGAAGTACGATGAGACCAAGGCAAAGTATGACGCTTCCGTAGCCCAGGCAAAGGCAGCGAAGAGCCAGTACGACATGGCAGTCGCCGGAGCACGCAAGGAGGACAAGGCGGCAGCCGAGGGACTCCTCGAGCAGGCAAAGGGAGCGATGCAGGAGGTCGAGGGATACCTTGACGAACTGTATCTGACCGCTCCGGCCAGCGGAATCATCTCCGCTGTCTATCCGAAAGTCGGCGAACTCGTAGGCCAGGGCTCCCCTATCATGAGCGTTACTGACCTTTCCGATGCATGGTTCACCTTCAACGTCCGCGAGGATTATCTCCACGGCATGGAACAAGGCACTGAGATCACGGTCCGCGTCCCCGCCCTTGACGACAAGGAAGTCAAGGCTGTCGTGAACTACATCGCTGTCCGCGAGAGCTACGCCACATGGAAAGCCACAACGGAAACCGGTATGTATGATGCCAAGACCTTCGAGGTCAGGGCCGTTCCGCAGGAGACCGTGGAAGGGCTCCGTCCCGGCATGACCGCAATCGTGGAAGGCATAACGAAGAGGTAAGCCATGAGTGTGTGGCAGAATATATGGGCTGTCATCCACAGGGAGCTGCACATCATCCGCAACCATCCGATCTATCTGAACGGGTCGGTCGGGGTGATGCTGGTGTGCACGGTATTCTATCTGACATTCTTCAAGGCAGGCTTGCCGCAGGATCTTCCGATCGGAGTCATCGACGCTGACAACTCCTCGACTTCGAGAGAGTTCGTACGCCAGCTTGACGCGACCCAGGCCGGAAAGACCATCATGTTCCAGTCCTACGACGAGGCCCGTCTCGAGATGATGCGGGGCAACATCACGGGCATCTGCGTAATCCCGGAGCATTTCAACGACGACATCCAGGCCTTCAAGCAGCCGACGTTCACGTTCTACGTCAACAGCCTCTACTACGTCAGCGGGTCCTTGACCTACAAGAACATCCTGACGATGATAAACCTGACGAACGGAGCGGTCCAGAGGCAGATGCTCAGGGCAAAAGGCTACAACGACGCCGCGATTATGGGCATGATCCAGCCTGTCACCCTCGACATGCACCAGATAGGAAACGTCTACACCAACTACGGCTACTACCTCAGCAACATCATGCTGCCGGGGTGCCTGCAGATGTGCGTGATAATCATCCTGATCTACAGCCTGGGAATGGAGCTCAAGTACGAGACCTCCCGCTACGCCCTCACGACCGCGGGGAAATCCATGATCACACTGCTTGCCGGAAAGACTTTCGTCTACACGGTGCTCTTCACCGTGATCGGAATCCTCATGATACTGTCGATGTACTGGCTCGGGCACTTCCCGATCGCAGGCTCGATATGGAACATGATGCTTGCCGTACTCCTGCTGGTTGTCGCCAGCGAGTCGGTCGCGATCTTCATCATCGGATGCCTGCCCGTCCCGAGGCTAGCCCTCTCGATCGGTGCGCTCTACAGCGTCCTCGGTTTCTCGTTCTCGGGATTCACGCTCCCGGTCGAGGCCATGCCGAGCTGGATCCAGGGGCTCAGCCGCTGCTTCCCGCTGCGCCACTACTATCTTTTCTATGTCCAGGAGACCATCTTCGGGTCGGGATTCCCTGGCTGGTACAGAAGCGTAATCGCGTTGCTGCTGTTTGTTCTCGTACCGTGCTTCGTGATTGTCCGCCTGAAGAAAGCCTTCATCCATCAGAATTTTCCGAAGGAGTAAAAAGCCATGAAAGAGAGGAAAACATACACAGGGAAATGGTTCCAGGATTTCTGGAACATCATGACCTATGAGCTGAGGCACATCTTCTCCGATTCCGGAGTCGTGCTGATATTCTTCGTGGCAGGACTCGCCTACCCTATCCTCTACAACATCCTGTACATGAAGGGGATGGCAATAGAGACTCCCGTCGCTGTCGTGGACGACGATGCCAGCTCCTTCAGCAGGCAATATATCAGGGAGCTGGACGCTACGAAGGAGGTCCATGTAGCATACAAGTGCATAAACATGGCCGAGGCAGAAAAGCTGATGCAGACGAGGAAAGTCAAGGGGATATTCTACTTCCCGCGCGATTTCAGCGCCAACGTGGCAAAGATGGTCCCGACGACCGTCTCCGTCTATGCGGACATGAGCTCCTTCCTCTACTACAAGAACGCACTGACAGCAGCCAATGGCGTGATGCTGAAGGAGATAGGAGGAATACAGGCCAAGCGTTACTCCGCCCTCGGCATGACCGCCCAGGAGACGAGCCAGCTCATCCAGCCCGTAAAGTACGAGTTCACGAATCCCTACAACAGGGCCTTCGCCTACAACTACTTCCTCGTCACAGCGATCCTGCTGATCATCGTGCAGCAGACGATGTTCTACGGAATGTCTCTGCTCGCCGGAACCATGAGGGAAAAGAACGCCAGCCTTGCTTCCCTGCCGGAAGGCATGTCCCGCAGGGGTATCGGCCGAGTCGTGATCGGAAGAGGCGCAGCCTACTGGCTTGTCTACATGGCTGTAGGACTGTACATTGTGTTCATCGTGCCGGCGATATTCGGCTTCCCGCAGAGAGGAAACTTCTGGGATATCGTGCTGATGATGATCTTCTTTGTCGCCGACTGCGTGCTGTTCAGTCTGACATGGAGCACGCTGATAAAGAGAAGGGAGACCGTGTTCGTGCTCTTCCTCGCGGTATCGCCACTCTGCCTGTTCCTGACCGGAACGTCCTGGCCGACAATCGCTTTCCCGAAATTCTGGAAGCTGGTATCCGTCATATTCCCGTCCACTTTCGGAGTGCAGGCTCTGATGAACATGGAGATTGCCGGAGGAGACATGGCCACGGCCCACAGCCAGATGGTTGCCATCATCATCCAGATGATGTCCTACTATTTCCTCGCTTCGATCGCTGCCTACGTCGAGAATTGGGTGATCCAGCACAAGGAAGAGATCGAGGCGGCGAAGATGCTTCTTGCCGAGAGGACAGGCCGTGACCTTGAGAAAGAGGCCCGTATAATCGGCGGTCAGATGTCGGTCGACGAATACCGCAAGGAAAACGAGACCTACGATGACGCTAAGGAACGGCTCCGCTATGAGTATCTCAGGCTGCTTGCCGAAAGGGCCGAGCGACGCCGCAAGCGCGAAGAGAGCGAATCCGGAAAGTAGCGCCCCTACAGCAAGAAGAACAAAGAAACACCTATAACCGAAATCACCGCACCGACAACGTTCCGTGCGGTGATTTTCTGTCTGAAGAGCCACCAGGAAGGCAGCAGGATGAGCACCGGAGTTATGGCTTGGAGCGTGCTGGCAATGCCTGCGGCAGTGTACTGGAGCGCAAGGAGAGAGAATCCGACGCCGATCCCGGGGCCGAAAATGACGGCAAGGACCATGGCTCCCATGCCTGCATGGTCATGGACGCTCTCCCCGAGAAGTTTTCCTTCATGGCGGGAAAGGAGCAGTGCCAGGAAACAGACGAATCCAGCGATGCAGCGGATCGAGTTGGAATGGAAAGGTATGAAATCCGTGGTTTCGGGCAGCATGGCGGCCGAGAGGTCGGACGAATAGCTGTCCATTCCTATCTTGCTCAGCACGGCGCCGACTCCCTGCCCCAGGGCTGCGCCCAGGCCGAAAAGGACGCCCTTCAGGGGAATTGTCAGACGGATTTTTCCATTCCCGTCGCCCCCGCCCACAACCGATATCGCAATTCCGAGCATGGTAACGACTATGGCAAGGACACTCCCCCATGACAGCCTCTGGTCAAGAGCCGCCCATGCTCCGATAGCCGTGAAGACAGGACCGAGGGTCATGAAGAGCTGGCCATAGCGAGACCCCATCACGAGATAGCTGTTGAAAAGGCACCAGTCTCCGAGGAAATAGCCCACGAAACCCGAGAGCAGTAGCCATAGCCACGTCCGGAGTCCGGCGCCTTCGGGAAGAGGGCTTCCCGTGAATGCCCATGCGAATGCCGCGGAGACGACGATCGCGAGCAGCATCCTCCACACGTTCATCACCCTGACGCCCAAATGCCTGGTGCCGACTTCGGCAGCCAGCGCGCATGCGGTCAGCGAGAACGCCACCGCAATGGATATTATTTCGCCCGTGTAGGCCATGATGTTCCAGAGATAAAAATTGAAGCGCTAAAGATACTTATTTTCTGAATCTCAGAAACCGGAAGCAACAATAAAAAG
>CAYTXA010000126.1:0-3739 GCA_964440865.1 uncultured Muribaculaceae bacterium
TTGATGCACCTGACCGACCTGTAGGCAGAGGGGAATGCACGCGAAAAGGTTTTAGATGCACTCTCGTCTGACCCTATGGTCGGAGTAATTCACACGAAAAGGTTTTAAATGTGTACTCCTCCTACCCTGAGGACAGAGTAATTCACACGAAAAGGTTTTATGTGCTACTTCGTCCGCCCCGAAGGTCAGGGCAGGGAACGAAAAGGGCCGAAAACGTCCCCTCGTCCGACCTGGGGGTGCAGGGGGGTATCCAAGGTGAGGGAAGTAAGGTTCGAGGGTGCGGAGGAGCATCCGAGGCGGGATGTCCGGGGAGGGATGTTCTCGGCGGGATGTCCGGGGAGGGATGTTCTCGGCGGGATGTCCGCGGAGGAATGCCTGAGGGGCGTGGAGGAGTGTCCAAGGGTGTGGGAGGAGTGAAGGGGACGTGGTTGCGGCGGGAAGGCGGTGGCGGCGAAATCAAAGGGGTTATTTCGCGGGCGGAAGGAGGATCGTGTCGATCGCCTTCTTGACCGAGGCCTTCGTGGTGGCCCCTACGCTTGCCTGAATCTTGCCGTCCATGGGGATGAAGAGGAGCGCCGGGATGCTGCTCACTCCGAAAAGCGCCGCGAGGGCGGGCTCATCGTCCACGTCGATGCTGTAGACATAGATCCTGTCCTTGTATTCTTCCGAGAGCTCCTCGAGGATCGGAGCCATGATCCTGCAGGGACGGCACCATGTCGCGTTGAAGTCGATGATGGCCGGCTTGTCTCCTATGTACTTGAATTCCTGACTGTTGAGATTGGCGACCTTCTCCCGGAACAGAGCCTTGGACATCTTTATGGTCTGGGCATCGACGCTCTGTCCGCATAAAGCGGGCAGAGCGCACAGTGCCAGCACAAGAGTTATCAGTCGTGTTCGCGCATCCATGCTATTGCCATCTTTACGTATTTCTCGTTCTCTTCCACGAAGCACATGTGGTGCGAATGCTCGAAGAGCTCCCAGCGGCTGCCGGGAATGCCGTCGTGCATTGTCTTCGCCACGAGCGGAGAACAGAGGTCGGATATTCCGCTGACGATGAGGGACGGGATCCTGATCTCGCCAAGGCGGTCTATGTATTCGAAATCCTTCAGTGTCCCGGTCGGAGCGAATTCGTTCGGGCCCCATCCGCAGAGGTACGCCTCGTCGCCGTGCTTCTTCGGCCTTGTCAGGCATTCGGGAGAGTCCTTCGTGACGGGATAGTCGCAGTAGCGGCGCATGTATTCGGCAACGGCGGCTTCGTATGCAGCCCCCGTGAAGTCCTGAGTGTCAAGGGCATGGCCGATAGCCTCCTGCATATCCTGAGGCATGAACTTTATCCTGCGGAGCCCTTCCTTCTCCCAGAGGCTGCTGCTGGGATGTCCGCTCGAGATGATGTAGGACTTGATGCCTTCTGGCTTGCGGTCCACCGCGTAGCAGATCTGCATCATTCCTCCCCAGGACTGGCCGACGATGTGGCACTCCTTGATTCCCAGGTATTCGCGCAGAGCTTCGAGCTCGTCCATCCACGTCTCCTTTGTCCAGAGCTCCGGATGCCCTTCGAGGAAGGAATTCCCGCAGCCGATCTGGTCGTACATTATGACCTGGCGGTTGTCCAGGTCAGCGATACGGTCAAGCACTTCGAAATAGTTGTGGGTCGAACCAGGCCCTCCGTGGAGGCAGAGGAGCGGGGCTTTCCCGTTATCTTTCTTTTCGCCTACGATTCTGTAGTAGGTCTTGTAGCCGAGGAAAGGCATGTAGCCTTCTGTGATCTTTGCCATGTTGGTTGTCAGTTTATGTTTAGTGTCGTATTGCAAATTTAATCATTTTCCGCGCGTCTTGCGTCCTCTTCGAGTCCCTTGATGTAGTCATGGAGCTTTCTGTAGAAGGGGTGCCGGGTCATGGTCGATGCGTCGCCGACTATGAAAAGTTTCATCCTTGCCCTCGTGATGGCTACGTTCATTCTTCTGAGGTCCTGCAGGAAGCCGATCTGGCCGTCGTCGTTCGAGCGCACGAGGCTTATCAGTATGATGTCCCTCTCCTGGCCCTGGAAGCCGTCCACGGTATTGATGGAGATCAACCCCCGGAAAGGCTTGAAGGATGCGCTGCCCTTCACGAGACGCCTAAGGTACTGGACCTGAGCCCTGTATGGAGAAATTATCCCGACGCTGATTTCCTCGTTCAGTATGCGCTCAGCCCCTATCGTGCCGAAATATCCCTCAAGGCGGCGGAGGGCGAGCTTTGCCTCCTCCTTGTTTATGCGTCCGTAGCTCTCGCCGACAAAGCGTTCCTTGTAGCCGAAGCCTGTGGTGTCGACCTATTCCATAGTGGTTTCGAACGGGATGATCGTGCGGAACTTGTTGTCGGGGCCGGCTTCGACCTTGCCGTCGTAGAACCAGTCGCTGGAGAATTTCATGATCACGTCGTTCATCCTGTACTGGGTCCCCAGCAGGGTCACTGTCTCCGGCTTGTTCTCCACTATCCTCTCCATCAGAGTCTTGCCGAGCCCGCCTTTCAGAGCCTCGATGTTCTTTACCGTGGGCGGGAGCTGGCAGTGGTCTCCGGCGAGGATGACCCTCGAAGCCTTCGAGATCGCGATCCAGCATGCGGCCTCCATCGCCTGTGCCGCCTCGTCGATGAACAATGTGTCGAATTTCATCCCTTCCAGCACCCGGTTGGCGCTTCCCGTCAGTGTGCAGGCAACAACGCGTGCCTCCCCGAACAGCTCGCCGTTGATCTTGAACTCGATTTCCGTCGCCCTGTCGCGCAGCTTGTCGATTTTCCGCTGGACTGCTTCCGTGCCCCGGCCCTTCGAGCCCTTCAGCTGGCGGATGGAACGGCGTATTGCCCAGAGCTGTGGGTAGTCCGGATGAGCCTCGAAGCGGCGTTCGTAGGTGAATGACAGCATCTTGTCGTTGACCCTCGTGGGATTGCCGATGCGGAGGACGCTTATTCCCCTGTCCACGAGCTTTTCGCTGATCCAGTCTACCGCCATGTTGCTCTGGGCGCAGACAAGCACCTGGCTCTCGCGCATCAGGGTCTCGTAGATTGCCTCGACGAGGGTCGTCGTCTTCCCCGTCCCCGGAGGACCGTGGACTATCGCTACGTCCTTGGCACAGAGGACTTTGTTGACCGCCTCCTGCTGGGTGGGATTCAGCCAGTGGAACTGCAGCGGGGCAGTGGCGCGGGTCTTTGCAGGGGCTTCGCCGTAGAAAAGGTCGCGAAGGTAGGAGAGCCTGTCGTCCTTTGCCGCCATGACCCTGTCCAGAGCCTCGAACATGAGCCTGTAGGATGTCTCGTCGAAATGCAGCTGGACCCCCAGGGAATCGGTGTTCCGCATTTCCGTTACGATGCCGCCCTCCGGCACCACTACCACCATGCGGTTGTTCTCGACGTAGCTGATCGTCCCCGTGAAGTCGAAATATCTGATTTTTCCTTCGCTGTCGATCCGAAAGAAGCTGACAGGTCGGCCGAATTCGAAATTGTGCTCTATCTCCTCGTCGGCAGACCTCGTGAATTCAGTGACGTACTGGTTCAGGGAGTTGTAGTAGCTCCTCCCGACCGATACCGGATACCAGCAGTCGCCCCGCTTGACCTTGCGCTCTATGCCGATTGTCTCGGTCTGGCGTCGGAACTCCTCCTTCTCGTACTCGTATTCCTCCCGCAGGAGCTTTTTCTGCCTCCCGAGTTCCGTGATGCTGTTTTTCTGCTCTGCCGACATGAAGCCAAAGTTACCTAAAAAATG
>CAYTXA010000126.1:3749-5892 GCA_964440865.1 uncultured Muribaculaceae bacterium
TCAGTGTCCATGGCGCCAGTGTCCATAACCTCAAGGACATAGACGTCGAAGTGCCACTTGGCAAGAAAGTGGCCATCGCCGGAGTTTCCGGTTCGGGAAAAAGCTCCCTTGCCCTCGGAGTACTCTATTCCGAGGGGTCGAGGCGCTATCTCGAGTCTCTTTCTACCTATACCCGCCGCAGGATGACCGGCGCCCAGCACGCGCAGGTCGACAGCGTCGAGCATGTGCCTGCAGCCATAGCTCTCCACCAGAGACCCGGCGTGCCGAATATCAGGAGCACGTTCGGAACGTCGACGGAGCTTCTCAACCACCTGAGGCTCATGTTCTCGCGCCTCGGAAGCCATGTCTGCCCGAACGGCCACCGCCTGCAGCCTTCGTTGGATTCGGCGAGGACGATGATAATGAAATGCCCCGAGTGTGGAGTCGAGTTCGAAACACCGGCTGCTGAAAGCCTGGCGTTCAACAGCGACGGCGCATGTCCATATTGCCAGGGGACAGGCGTCGTGAGGGTGCCGGACGAGTCGACGTTCGTGCCTGACCCTTCCAAGACCATACGCGAGGGGGCGGTTGCTCCGTGGAACCAGCTGATATGGGACGTGATGAAGGACGTGGCGAAGGAGATGGGGGTCCGTCTGGACGTACCTTTCAAGGACTTGACGCCTGAAGAGGTCGATATCGTGTTCCATGGCCCTATGGTGAAGAAGCATATCCTCTACCATGCCAAGACCGGGACATTTGCCGAGATGGACTTCACATGCTATAGCGCGATGAACACTGTCCTCAATGCCCTTTCCAAGGTCAAGGACGAAAAAGGGCTGGCAAGAGTGGAAAAGTTCCTGAAGACGGATGTCTGCCCCCATTGCCATGGCTCGAGGTTGAGCGACAAGGCCTTGTCGACGCTGCTTTGCGGAAAGAACCTTGCGGAGGCATCGGCAATGACGCTGGATGACCTGATTGCGTGGATTGGTGCAATCCCGGCAAGCCTTCCGGAGGAGATGCGCCCAATGGCCAGGGACATGGTCAAGGAGTTCAACCAGGTCGCATCCCGTCTCGTGGAACTTGGCCTTGGCTTCCTTTCCCTTGACCGCAGCGCCGCGACCCTTTCGACCGGCGAGCGGCAGAGGGTGCAGTTCTCCCGTGCCGTGCGAAACAAGACAACAGGCGTACTATATGTTCTGGACGAGCCCAGCATCGGAATGCACCCTGCGAATCTGCGCGGGCTTATCGGCGTCATGGACGACCTTGTCTCTGACGGCAATTCCGTAGTGCTAGTGGATCACGACACTCAGGTTCTCCGTCAGGCTGACTACATGATCGAGCTTGGCCCGAAGGCCGGAAAGGACGGCGGCACCATCATCGCCGAGGGGACCATCCCCGAAATCGAGAAGAACCCCTCTTCCGTGATAGGCGGCTATCTGTCGGGGGAGAAGGAAATCCGCATCCGGGAAAAGTCCGCCGATATTTTCGGGAAAGGACGTATCCATTTGTCTACCAATGCGATCCATACGGTGAAGCCTCTCGAGGTGGATTTCCCCATGGGGCGTCTGTCTGTGGTCACCGGCGTGTCCGGCTCCGGGAAAACGACCCTCGTGCTCGAATGCCTCCTGCCTGCGCTTGAGGCTGTGACTGGAGGAACCCCGCTGCCTGCCACTGTCCGGAGCATAGATGCAAGGGGAATTTCCCGTGCCCAACTTATAGATGCCACGCCTATCGGGATCAATGTGCGTTCCACCGTGGCGACCTATGCCGGCGTCCACGATACGCTCCGCAAGTCATTTGCGCAGTGCAGCGAGGGCAAGGCACATGGATACAAGGCAGGGGATTTCAGCTACAATACCGGAAAGCTGCGCTGCCCGGACTGCGACGGGACAGGGCAGATTTCGCTCGACATGCAGTTCCTGCCGGACATGGACATTGTCTGTCCGACGTGTGGCGGGTCCCGCTATTCGAAAGAGGCGGAACTGGTCCACCACCATGGATACACTCTTCCGCAGATTATGGAAATGACTGTGGATGAGGCGCTTGCTCTTCCTGGATACAAGAGCGTGAAGCCTAGCCTTCAGACGCTCCATGACCTGGGCCTCGGCTATCTCACGCTCGGAGAGGCTACTCCGGCGCTTTCCGGAGGCGAGGCGCAGCGGCT
>CAYTXA010000126.1:5902-6182 GCA_964440865.1 uncultured Muribaculaceae bacterium
GATGGGCCGCAGGCAGGACGATTCCGTGTTCATTTTCGACGAGCCTACGATCGGACTTCATCCCGATGATGTCAAGACGCTGCTCTCGGTATTCCAGAGACTTCTCGACAACGGGGCGACCGTCATCGTGATAGAGCATGACCTCGATGTGATCCGCAATGCCGACTACATAGTCGATATGGGCCCGGGAGGAGGCTTTGCCGGAGGCAGGGTAGTGGCTGCCGGCTCTCCGGAAGATATTGCTGCCTGCCCCGAAAGCAGGACTGGCGAGTTCCTCTAG
>CAYTXA010000127.1:0-6173 GCA_964440865.1 uncultured Muribaculaceae bacterium
GTGTCCGGGGGTGGACACGTCCGCCGGCGGCTGCACCAGACCGGCGTTCCCCTCGCCACTTCCTGCCGCCAGCCACTTCCCGCCCTTTCCGCCTGAAGGTATTTCTCCTTGGATATTGAGATTACTCCTACCCTGAGTCATGGCGGGGAACAAAAAAGGCAGATAACGCTCCCTCGTCCGACCTTGGGGGTGGGACAAGGGGTGCGGATGAGTATATCGAGAGGCGCAGGCTACTGGATGGTCAGGCGGAGGGATGCAGGCTTGAGGTCGCCGGAAGTGGCCGTGAGAGTAACCTTCCCCTTTCCGGTCGGACGCAGGATCACGGAGGTGAGACCGGCGAGTGCCTTGCGCTCAGGACTGCGGAAATCCACGAGATCCGTCGGGTCGCCTGAATCAGTGGCGACAATCTCCGCAGGACCTTCTACCTTGAAGGTCACCTTGTTGGAGGCAGTCGGCACGATACGGCCCTTGCTGTCCACTATGCTGGCGTCAACGTAGATGTAATCCCTGCCATATGGATCTGTCCCCATCTTGTAGACAGGTCTCCTGCTTCCGTCAGGGACCATCTTGTCACCTCCGAACGATGCTCCCGGACCCCCGGTCCAGTTGCTGCCGTTCTTCCCCGGAAGAGCCTCGGCGCCGATGTGCACGGCTGCGGGCGCTCCTGTAGTCGAGACCTCGTCACGGGCCCACTCCTTGCCGTTCTTGTAGGCGACAACCTCTAGCTTTCCGGGCTCATACTTCACCTCGTCCCAGCGGATACGGTATTCCAGTGCGCCCTTTTTCTTCCTCCCGAGAGACTTGCCGTTGAGGAAGAGCTCAGCGGAATCTCCTGATGTGTAGACCATTACAGGAGTAACCTGACCTTCCCTCCCGGCCCAGTTCCAGTGCGGCAGGATATGGGCCATAGGCAGCTCTGGACGCCACCTTGCCTGGCAGATCCAGTAGCGGTCCTTCGGGAAACCGGCAAGGTCTATGATCCCGAAATAGGAGCTGCGGGCAGGCGACTTGATTCTTCCGTTCTTCTCCAGCTCAGCCTTCGCTGCCGCCAGAGACTCCGGATCATGGAAATTGGTCAACTGGGTTTCGTCCATGCTGTAGGGGGTCGGCTCTCCAAGATAGTCGAAGCCTGTCCATACGAATTCTCCCGCGCAGGAAGGATTCTCATCCTCTCCCTTCCATTCCACGTCAGGGCAGCATGCCCATGCAGGAGCATAGAGATCGTAGCTGCTGACCTGGAAATCCGCCTTTCCGTCAGCCTTGTTGTCGCTGACGGGGAAAACGTAGAACCCACGCGTGCTGACGGTCGAGGCAGTCTCGGACCCGAAGTACGGCTTGCCGGGGAACTTTTCATGGAACTTCTTGTAGAGCATGGGCTTGTAGTTGAAGCCGTAGACGTCTATGGTGTTGGGCCAGTCGGAGTCTATCGCTTCCGGATGGTCGCATGCGGCGTTTGTCGGCCTCGTCGGGTCCAGCTGGTGGCAGATATCGCTCAGATGCCGTGCGATTCCGAACTTCTCCGGGATGCCCTGCTCCCCGATCTCGTTTCCGATGCTCCAGAGAATGATGCTCGGATGGTTGCGGTCGCGAAGAATCATGTCCCTGAGGTCGGTGTCTGCCCATTCGTCGAATATAGTCGCATATCCGTTGGGCGTCTTCGGAACTGTCCATGTATCTGTGAGTTCGTCGATTACGAGGAATCCCATCTTGTCGCAAAGGTCGAGAAGCTCGGGTGCCGGAGGATTGTGGGTCGAGCGTATCGCGTTGCAGCCCATCTGCTTGAGCATCGACAGGCGACGAACCCACGCGGTCCAGTTCCATACTGCACCGAGCGCGCCGGCGTCATGATGGAGGCATACTCCATTGAGAGCGAGCCTCTTGCCATCGAGGTAGAATCCGTCGCTCTTCCAGGAGATGTTCCTTACCCCGAACGTGGAAGTGTAAGAATCCTTGTATTCTCCCGCGGAGAGTTCGCTGACGGCGGTGTAGAGCTCCGGGCTGTCAGGACTCCACCTCTTCGCATTCTTGATGCGGAATTCCTGGGAAACCACTGTGCCCTCCTTGACTGCGGCAACTTTGGCTGTCCCGTCGGTCACTTTTGCTCCTTTATATAATAAGGTAGTGTGGAGAGACCCCGCAGGAGTCCCCTCCGTGTCGTTCCTCAGGGTCGTCTGGACAGAGACAACAGTCTCGTCGCCTTCGTCCCTTGTCGTGATGCTGGTGCCCCAGTGTGCGATGCCTACGGGGTCAGTCCTCGTGAGCCATATATTGCGGTACACTCCGCCTCCGGGATACCAGCGGCTGGAGCCGGGCTTGTTGTCGAGATCAATGACAATTATGTTTCCTCCCTGGTGCAGGTATGGAGTCAGGTCTGCCCTGAAGGACGAGTACCCGTAGGGCCTGGTCACAACCGGCGTGTCCTTTACGAGCACCGTAGCTCCTGCCATGGCACCGTCGATGTCGAGATAGAATTTCTTGCCCTTTAGCTGTTCTGCAGTCAGAATCAGGAACTTGTAGTACCTGGAGTAGCCCCACCACTGCAGCTTCCCCGTGTGTCCCGGGCGGTTTATGTCAAAGCCCTGGTCGAGCCCCCAGTCGTGCGGAATGCTGACTTCGTTGGGATAGGTCACCGCGCTGACGCCCTGACGGAAGTACATGATCATGTTGTCATGGCTGTCCGGGCTGGTCACGAAGAACCATTTGTCTCCGAACGGCTCGCGTCCGGCAGGCTGGGCTAAAAGGGAAAGAGATGATAGGAAAATAGCTGCTGCAAGTAGATATTTCTTCATGGTTATCAGTTTTTCATGCGTTCTTCAAAGGTAGACATAATTGTTGATATAAATGTTGAAAACATTGGATTTTCGGAAATTATCCGTAAATTTGCAGTCCCCTAAATGTGTAGGGGAACATAAATTTAAGATTTACAATAATTTATGCCAACAATTCAACAATTAGTCCGTAAGGGACGCGAGGTCTTCACTGAGAAGAGCAAATCTCGCGCACTGGATGCGTGCCCCCAGAAGAGAGGTGTCTGCGTTCGCGTTTACACGACTACCCCGAAGAAGCCTAATTCGGCCATGAGGAAAGTCGCCCGTGTACGCCTCACCAACACCAAGGAGGTCAACGCATACATTCCGGGAGAGGGCCACAACCTCCAGGAGCACAGCATCGTGCTCGTTCGCGGAGGCCGTGTAAAGGACCTTCCTGGAGTACGTTACCACATCCTTAGGGGCGCTTTGGATACCGCTGGCGTAGAAGGCAGGACCCAGTCCCGCTCCCTCTACGGCGCCAAGAGGCCAAAGGCTTCTAAGAAGTAATCACCTGTTTAAATTTTTCTTACAATGAGAAAATCGAAGCCCAGAAAGAGGATTCTACTTCCTGATCCCAAGTTCCACGACGCGGAAGTAACGCGTTTCGTGAACAATCTTATGATTGCGGGAAAGAAGAGTATCGCGTATTCTATTTTTTACGATGCCATTGACATGGTAGGCGAGAAGATGAAAGATTCTGATGTGGCTCCTCTGGATATTTGGAGGAAGGCACTCGAGAACGTAACCCCTCAGATCGAGGTCAAGTCACGTCGCGTCGGCGGTGCCAACTTCCAGGTGCCTACGGAGTTAAGACCGGAAAGGAAAGTCTCGCTCGCGATCAAGAATATGATATCCTTCGCCCGCAAGCGCTCCGGCCACTCCATGGCAGAAAAATTGAGCGCTGAGATCATGGCCGCCTACAACAACGAAGGTGGCGCGTTCAAGAGGAAAGAGGATATGCACAAGATGGCCGAGGCCAACAAGGCATTTGCTCATTTCCGCTTCTAATGATCAGATAGACAGATGGCAAAAAGAGATCTTAATTACACAAGGAACATCGGTATCATTGCCCACATCGATGCCGGAAAGACAACCACGTCCGAGCGTATCCTCTACTACACCGGAAAGACCCACAAAATCGGAGAGGTGCACGACGGAGGTGCTACCATGGACTGGATGGTTCAGGAGCAGGAGAGAGGTATCACCATCACTTCTGCCGCGACCACTGCGTTCTGGCATTACAACGGACAGGTCTATCAGATCAACCTCATCGACACTCCGGGTCACGTTGACTTCACTGTCGAGGTTGAGCGTTCGCTGAGAGTACTTGACGGCTGCGTCGCAACTTTCGATGCCGTAGGCCGTGTACAGCCTCAGTCCGAAACCGTATGGCGTCAGGCGGACAAGTTCAATGTCCCGAAGATCGTCTATGTGAACAAGATGGACCGCGTCGGAGCCGACTTCCTCGCTTGCTGCGAAGATATCAAGAACAAGCTTGGCGCAAAGCCCGTTCCCCTCAGCCTCCCTATCGGGTCTGAGGACAAGTTCGAAGGTATCGTCGACCTGATTGCCCGCAAGGCTTTCACCTATGACGCCGACAATACCGAAATGGTCAACTATCATGAGATTCCGATCCCGGAGAACATGAAGGATGACGTGGAGAACTGGAGGAACAAGCTCGTCGAGGCCGCTGCAGAATGCGATGACTCCCTGATGGAGAAGTTCTTCGACAACCCCGACTCGATCTCTGACGACGAGATCATCGCGGCTCTCCGCAAGGGTACCATTGCCATGCAGATCGTTCCTGCCACCTGTGGTTCTTCCTACAAGGACAAGGGTGTACAGTTCCTGATCGACGCTGTCGTACGTTATCTCCCGTCTCCTCTTGACCTTGGTACCATCAAGGGTACCGATCCTGCAACAGGAAAGGAGGAAGACCTCACTGCCGATGCAAACGGTCCGTTCTGCGGACTTGTATTCAAGATTGCTACCGATCCCTATGTGGGTCGTCTCGCATACGTCAGAGCATACTCTGGAACCCTCAACGCCGGTACCTATGTTCTCAACACACGTACCGGAAAGAAGGAAAGGGTTGCCCGTCTCTACCAGATGCACTCCAACCACCAGAATCCCGTGGATTCTCTCCAGGCCGGCGATATCGGCACTGCCGTAGGATTCAAGGAGCTCCGTACCGGAGACACCATCTGCGCTGAGGATCATCCTATCGTTCTCGAAGCGATGGAGTTCCCGGATCCCGTTATCGGAATCGCTGTAGAGCCGAAGACCCAGGGAGACCTCGAGAAGCTTGGCATTGCGCTCGCAAAGCTTGCTGAAGAGGACCCGACCTTCACCGTGAAGACCGACCATGAGACTGGCCAGACCGTCATCAGCGGTATGGGTGAGCTCCACCTCGATATCATCGTAGACCGTCTCCGCAGGGAGTTCGGAGTTGATATCAACCAGGGCGCTCCCCAGGTCAACTACAAGGAGGCCATCACTGCTACCGTGCAGCATCGCGAGGTATTCAAGAAGCAGACTGGTGGTCGAGGCAAGTTCGCCGACATCATCGTCAAGATCGGCCCCGCAGACGAAGGCCAGACCGGACTTCAGTTCGTCAACTCCGTCAAGGGTGGCAACATTCCGAAGGAATTCATCCCGAGCATCCAGAAGGGATTCGAGTCCGCTATGGCGAACGGAGTCCTTGCAGGATATGAGGTTGAGTCCATGAAGGTCGAGGTACTCGATGGTAGCTTCCATCCTGTCGACTCCGATCAGCTCTCCTTCGAAATGGCCGGCCGTCTGGCATTCCGTCACGCTTGCCCGAAGGCTCATCCCGTACTTCTCGAGCCTATCATGTCCCTCGAAGTCGTCACTCCGGAAGAGTACATGGGTGACATCGTCGGCGACCTTAACCGTCGTCGCGGTCAGATCAACGCCATGGACTCCACCGCAAACGGCGCACGTATCATCAAGGCATTCGTTCCGCTCTCCGAGCAGTTCGGCTATGTGACTGTCCTCAGGACCCTGTCCTCCGGACGTGCCACCAGCACCATGACCTTCGACCACTACGCCGAGGTTCCTGCAAACCTTGCAAAGGACATCATCGAGAAGAGTGGATACACTGTTCCTGAGGATGAGGAGTAATTGAGTACAAACGTAAAAATCAATTGAAATGAGTCAGAAAATCAGAATTAAACTCAATTCATTCGACCATATGTTGCTTGACAAGTCCACCAAGAAGATTGCAGACACTGTAACTGCAACCGGTGCAAAGGTCTGCGGTCCGATTCCGCTTCCGACGCACAAGCAGATCTTCACGGTGAACCGCTCGACCTTCGTCAACAAGAAGTCCCGCGAGCAGTT
>CAYTXA010000128.1:0-2101 GCA_964440865.1 uncultured Muribaculaceae bacterium
GACCCCGTCATCGGGCGTGACGACGAGATCCGACGCGTGCTCCAGATCCTGAGCCGCAGGACAAAGAACAACCCGATACTGGTCGGAGAACCTGGTGTCGGAAAGACAGCTATCTCCGAGGGCCTCGCCCAGAAGATTGTCAGCGGGGACGTGCCCGAGAACCTGAAAGACAGGAAGGTATATTCCCTTGACATGGGCGCGCTCATCGCGGGCGCGAAGTATCAGGGAGAATTCGAGGAAAGGCTGAAGGGAGTGGTGAAGGAAGTCGTGGAAAGTGACGGCAAGATCATCCTCTTCATAGACGAGATCCACACCCTTGTCGGAGCCGGACAGACCACCGGCGCCATGGATGCGTCCAACATCCTCAAGCCTGCCCTTGCGAGGGGCGAGCTCCGTACGATAGGTTCCACCACCATGGAAGAGTACCAGAAGTACTTCGAGAAGGACAAGGCCCTCGAACGCCGCTTCCAGGTCGTCATGGTCGACGAGCCTACCCCGGCCGAATCCATCTCGATCCTCCGTGGCCTGAAGGAAAAATATGAGAATCACCACCACGTGAAGATCGAAGACGATGCGCTCATTGCCGCCGTCAACCTGTCCCACAGGTACATAACCAACCGTTTCCTGCCGGACAAGGCCATAGACCTCGTGGATGAGGCTGCCGCCAAGCTGCGTCTCGAGATGAACTCCGTCCCGGAGCCCATCGCCGAGCTGAACAGCAAGATTTCCGAGCTGGAGATCGAGAAAGAGGCGGTCAAGAGGGAAGGAGTATCCCTCAAGCTGGACAAGATCGAGGCGTCCCTCGAGGACGCGAAGAAGCAGCGCGACGAGCTCATGGCCCGCTGGAACCAGGAGAAGGGCAATCTTTCCGCCCTGCAGCAGGCACGTGAGGACATGGAAAAGTACAAAGTTGAGGAGAAGGCCGCGGAAAGGGCCGGCGATTACGGAAAGGTTGCAGAGCTGAGGTACGGACGCATGGCAGAGACCCAGAAGAAGATCGACCAGTATTCCGCTGCTCAGGCTGCCATCAAGGATCCTATTGTGACTGAGTCTGTTACCCCGAACGATATCGCAGAGGTCGTGGCAAAGTGGACAGGTATCCCCGTTGCCAAGATGCTCGAGAGCGAGAAGGACAAGCTCCTCCGCATGGAGTCCGAGCTGCACAAGAGGGTTGTAGGTCAGGACGCCGCGATCAAGGCTGTTTCCGATGCCGTCCGCCGCAGCCGTGCCGGGCTCTCCAACGAGAACCGCCCGATCGGGTCGTTCCTTTTCATGGGTACGACCGGCGTGGGCAAGACCGAGCTTGCGAAGGCTCTCGCCGAGTTCCTCTTCAACGACGAGAACATGATGACAAGGATCGACATGTCGGAGTACCAGGAGCGGCATACTGTCAGCCGTCTTATCGGTGCTCCTCCGGGATATGTCGGATATGACGAAGGCGGCCAGCTCACGGAGGCGGTTCGGCGCAAGCCCTACTCTGTAGTGCTGCTGGACGAAATAGAGAAGGCGCATCCCGATGTCTTCAACATCCTGCTGCAAGTCCTTGATGATGGCCGTCTTACGGACAACAAGGGCCGTACGGTCAACTTCAAGAACACTATCCTGATCATGACATCCAATGTCGGTTCGGACATCATCCAGAGCTACATGGACAGGCTCCCTGCCGTCGGTGTGTCGAAGGATCCGCAGGCTGAGATGCAGGCGATTGCCCACAGGCGTCAGATGCTGGACGAGTGCAAGGGCAAGGTAATGGAAGTCCTCAAGCAGAGCGTACGTCCCGAGTTCCTGAACCGTATCGACGAGATAATCATGTTCGATCCGCTCAGCGAGAACGACATCAGGGAGATCCTGAAGATGCAGGAGACCCAGCTGCAGAACAAGCTGGCGGATGACGGAATCTCGATCCGTTTCACCAAGGAGTTCGACGACTACATGGCAGGCAAGGGCTACGACCCGGCCTATGGAGCAAGGCCCGTCAAGAGGCTGCTCCAGAGGGAGCTTGTGAACCAGCTTGCCACGGCGATCCTGGACGGCACGGTCCATCGTTCCAGCGCCATTGAGGTGACTGTCGCAGGCGGCGAAGTTGTCCTTCGCGATGCCA
>CAYTXA010000128.1:2201-6121 GCA_964440865.1 uncultured Muribaculaceae bacterium
GGTCCTACCGACAAGTTTGATTCTGAGAACTATGAGCCCAACAGGGCTGTGATTATAGTTATGTTAACCATGGCCACACTTAGGACCTCATCGTCGTGATCATTAGAGCCAGAAAGGCTGGAGTGCGCATTGAGGTACAAGCCATGGCACCTCAGGGAGCATGAAAAGGATTTTAATGCGCCTTGAGGTATGGATATGAGCACCTCAGAGAGCAAAGGAACGATTTATATGCTCCTTGAGGTGCTCATCTGTACACCTCAGAGAACAGGGAGGATAGAGGAGAGAGAAAAAGGGGTGTCGAGGTGGTTATCGCCTTCTGCCGGCCGGGGAGTAGCTGGTGCTCATGGCTTCGTCTCGCCGGCCATGCTCGGGCTTCGCTCGACCGGCCAGCCTCGCAATGTCGCCCCCCCAGCTACCCCAGCCGGCAGAGAGGTTATACCTCGACGCAGGAAGAGAATTCGCTGAGGAAGCGCATGTCGTTCTCGAAGTAGTGGCGGAGGTCATTGACCTGCCACTTCAGCATCGCAATCCTCTCGATACCCATTCCGAAAGCGAAACCGCTGTAGACATTCGGGTCTATTCCGGAAGCCCTCAGCACATTGGGATCGACCATGCCGCAGCCCAGGATCTCGAGCCAGCCCGTTCCCTTGCAGACGTTGCAGCCCTTTCCATGGCAGATGTTGCAGCTCACGTCCACTTCCGCAGACGGCTCCGTGAACGGGAAATAGGAAGGACGCATGCGGATCTGGGTGTCGGCTCCGAACATTTCGCGGGCGAACATAAGGATCGTCTGGCGAAGGTCGGCGAAGGTGACGTTCTTGTCGATGTAGAGGCCTTCTACCTGGTGGAAGAAACAGTGCGCGCGGGCGGAAATCGCCTCATTGCGGAAAACACGGCCCGGGCAGATGACCCTGATCGGGAGATCGAGGGTCTCCATGGCACGTACCTGCACGCACGAGGTGTGGGTCCTCAGCAGCAGGGGATTGGGATGTCCTGTGGACACGAAGAATGTATCCTGCATGTCCCTTGCCGGGTGGTTCTCCGGGAAGTTGAGGGCGGAGAAGACGTGGTAGTCGTCTTCGATTTCCGGGCCTTCGGCTACGTCATATCCGAACTTGCGGAAGATGTTGACGATTTCCTGCCTTGCAATCGAGACGGGGTGACGGGACCCGAGAGGATAGTCGTCGCCAGGCATGGTGACGTCTTCCGCAGGACCGGAGGCTGCCCCGGACGATACGGCGGATGCCTTAAGGTCGTTGATCCTTGCCGTCGCGATCTTCTTCAGCTCGTTGAGGCTCTGGCCGAACTCCTTCTTCAACTCCGGCGCAACAGTCCTGAAATCCTCGAAGAGTCTGGTGATTTCTCCCTTCTTTCCGAGGAAACGTACTCTCGCTTCTTCTATTTCCTTGTCGGTCCTGGCCTTGAGCTCGGCGAGCTCGGCCTTGACCTGATCGATGTCTTCCTTGCGCATGGTTTTATCTTGTATTATGCTGATTTACTTTTCCTTCTTTATCGCCTGGGCTGCCTTCAGTGCCTTTTCCCTCCGTTTCGCCCTCATCTTCTGCTGCTTCCCGGCGCCCTGCTTGAGGTACTTGGCATATTGCTCATCGGTCATGAATGTCCTGAAAGTCGAGTCTGTCCTTTCGTTCCATTTGTCCTGCACCTCCTGGTAGAGGCTGTAGTTCGTGACCTTGGCGGCATTGAACTCGTCGAACTTGTCCTGCATTGCGCGGTAGTTGTGCTGCAGAGTCGAGTCGACGAAGAATATCTGCCATCCTTCGAGGCCAAGTTCCTGGCCTAACTTGTCGGCTGTGGTAGCTGCCATCTCTTCCGGGGACGGGGGTTCTTTCTGGTTGTCCTGGGCCGAGGCTACGGTCCAAAAAGTCAGAAATATGGCGCTCAAAATCAGGATTGCCCTTTTCATCGCAAAATTCTTTTATAAATTTGTGATTGGAACAACAAAAATAAACAATTATGGACGGAAAAGCAATAATGGCATCTCTGCTGCTGACGGGAGCGGCTCTGCTGAATGTTCAGCACAGCGAGGCTTGTACGAATATAATCGTGACAAAGGGCGCGAGCGCCGATGGGTCGGTGCTTGTCTCCTACGCCGCAGATTCCCATTGGCTCTACGGAGAGCTGTATTACCAGGACGCGAAAGACTGGCCCGAAGGCTCCATGAGGCAGGTATATGAATGGGACTCAGGCAAATATCTCGGAGAGATTCCGCAGGTGGCACATACCTACAAGAGGGTAGGAAACATGAATGAGCATCAGCTGATCGTGGCGGAAACTACGTTCGGCGGGCGTGCCGAGCTTGCCGACAGGAAGGGCAAGGTCGACTACGGGTCGCTGATGTACATCGCGCTCGAGCGCTGCAAGACTGCCCGCGAGGCCATAAAGCTTATCACGGACCTTGCCAATGAGTATGGATATTGTTCCGGCGGCGAGTCCATGACAATTGCCGACAAGAACGAGGCATGGATCCTCGAAATCATCGGGAAGGGAACGCTCATGAAGAACGGGCGCAATCTCAACAAGGGTGTCGTCTGGGTAGCTGTCCGTATTCCGGACGGATACGTTTCCGCCCATGCCAACCAGGCCAGGATCAGCCAGTTCCCGCTGAATGACCCTGAGAACTGCATGTACGCGAAAGACGTGATCTCGTTTGCCCGTGAGAGAGGATACTTCGAAGGCGAGGATGCGGACTTCTCCTTCTGCGATGCCTATTGCCCGCTGACTTTCGGCGGACTGAGAGGCTGCGAGTCGAGGGTCTGGAGCGCGTTCAACATCCTCAGCCGCGGCTGGTTCACGTTTGAGAACAGCGACGGGCGCATCGTGACGAAGGATGCCTACACGTATATCGACTATGCCCTCGGAGAGAATCCGGACAACAAGCTCCCTCTCTGCATCCAGCCGGCCAAGAAGCTGACTGTCAAGGATGTGGCTGATGTGATGAGGGACCACTACGAGGGTACGCCCATGGATATGACGACCGATATCGGAGCCGGCGGAAACGCTCTTCCCTACAGGTGGCGTCCGATGGAGTTCGAGTACAACGGCAAGACATACACCAACGAGAGGGCAATCGCGACCCAGCAGACCGGTTTCTGGTTCGTGGGACAGGCACGTCCGGCATTCCCGGATGTCATCGGAGGTATAATCTGGTTCGCGACCGACGATGCAGCCACGTCCTACGTGACCCCGATCTATACGAACACGAACCGCGTGCCGCGTTGCTTCGAGGTCGGGAACGGAAATCTCCTGAGCTATTCCGACAACGCCTCGTTCTGGATCAACAACAGGGTTTCGAACTCATGCTACAGGATGTATGACCAGATGGAGCCGTTCGTGCGCGAGAAGATAGATGCGTTCGAGAATGACCAGCTCGAGAAAGTGCGCCAGAATGACAATGAGGCTCTTGACCTGTATCAGGCTGCCGTGGAGAAGGCCTCGAAGAAGGCCCAGAAGAAGGGCGAGAGCTATGACCCGAAGGAGTCTACCGGGGAAGAGTTCTGGGCTGTCAAGCGTCTGCTTACAAACTATTCTGTGAACACTGCGCAGAAGCAGTTCAAGGACTGGGTCGAGATGGAGCGTACCATGATGGTGAAGTTCATCGACGGCAACGTGAAGGCTCAGAATGATGACGGCTCGTTTGTCCACAGTGCCTATTCCGATGTGATCCCCGAGGATCTCGAGCAGCCGGGATACACCGATGTATGGAAGAAGGCTGTTGCGGAATCCTACGGCGAGTCCATTCTCGTTCCCGAGGATGCCGAGTAACCAGAAAAAATATAGTTTGGCTGCAAAAAAATGCCGAAAGTTTTGGAAAGATAAATTTTTGGCGTATATTTGCAGTCCAGTCACGCGGAAATAGCTCAGTTGGTAGAGCACGACCTTGCCAAGGTCGGGGTCGCGAG
>CAYTXA010000129.1:0-5307 GCA_964440865.1 uncultured Muribaculaceae bacterium
AAGAAAAACGAGTCTTAGAAGATTATCGCTACAAATTAATTGAAAATTCAGACTCATAAAGCATGAAGGTAATTTCTGCAAGCGATTCGTTCAAGGGATGCCTGTCCTCGGCGGAGGTGAATGCCGCCGTGGAGAGGGGCGTCCTTGCTGCCGTCCCTGATGCCAAAGTGCTGTGCATCAGCATTTCGGACGGAGGAGAGGGCTTCCTCGGGGCGTTCAGGAATCTTTCGATAGGGCGTTGCCGCGTTCCTGGTCCGATGGGCGATCCCGTCGAGGCGCGGTACGGCATCCTTCCGGACGGGACTGCGGTCGTGGAATCGGCTGAGGCTGTGGGACTTGGGCTTGTCCCAAGGGAGAAGCGCAATCCTCTTGTCGCCAGCAGCCGAGGTCTTGGCGAACTGCTTGTCGCCATAGCGGCGGCCGGCTGCAGGAAGTTCATCGTCGGGCTCGGAGGCTCAGCCACTTCCGACGGAGGAATCGGCATGCTGGAGGGACTCGGATGGAAATTCAGCGACGGACCAGACTGGAACGGGAGCGGAGTTCCGGAGTGGGTACATGAGTCGGAATTCACTATAGCCAGCGACGTGCGGAGTCCTCTATGCGGCCCCGACGGGGCTGCGCTCCTGTTTTCCAGGCAGAAGGGCGCAACTGTGCGGGATTCATTTATCCTGGAAGAGCGGATGAAGCGTTTCGGGGAGGTGGTCCGGCGGAAGACCGGGTTCGACATGCAGACGCCGGGCTGCGGGGCGGCAGGCGGGCTTGGAGGCGCATTCATGGCTTTCCTCCACGGCAAGATGCGCAGCGGAATCGACCTCGTCCTCGATGCGGACGGTTTCGACGGCGAGCTGAAGGATACAGATCTGGTGATAACGGGGGAGGGAAGAATTGATTCCCAGACTCTCAAGGGAAAAGCTCCTGCAGGGATCCTCCGGCGTGCGGGAAATGTGCCGGTTGCGGCAGTCTGCGGCAGGGTTGCGGAAGGAATCCGCCCCGAGCGCTCCTTCTGCCACGTCATGGCAGTCTCTCCGGAGGGAGAGCCTATGGAAATCAGCATGGATCCTGATATCACGTCCCGGCGCATCTCCGAGGCTGTTTCCATATATTTGCAACCTGGTTGCAGAAATCTTTCCGGAAATTTGCCTCCGAAGAAAAAGCAATAACTATGGACAAGGAACAAAAGACAAAACTGATCCGGATTCTCATCACGATTCTCCTGACGGCAGTCGTGACATGGATAGATCCTGCCGGCTGGCCCAGGTTGGCGGCCTTCATAATCATCTATC
This sequence comes from uncultured Muribaculaceae bacterium, assembly GCA_964440865.1. Taxonomy (GTDB): domain Bacteria; phylum Bacteroidota; class Bacteroidia; order Bacteroidales; family UBA932; genus Cryptobacteroides. The sequence goes on from CAYTXA010000129.1 coordinate 1,284, forward strand.
TCATAATCGGATATGATATCCTGGCGGAAGCCGTCGAGGGTATAGTCCATGGGGAAGTGTTCGATGAGGATTTCCTCATGGCAGTCGCCACCATCGGTGCCTTCGCGCTCGCAATCTATGAGGGAAGCGGCGACTATCTAGAGGCTATCGCCGTGATGCTCTTCTTCCAGATCGGAGAGTTCTTCGAAAGCTACGCCGTGGACAAGAGCCGGAAGGATATCGGTGATCTCATGGACATACGTCCCGACTATGCCAATCTCGAGAAAGACGGCGGAACCGTCCGCGTCAATCCAGCTGATGTCGCTGTAGGACAGACAATTGTAGTCCAGCCGGGCGAGAAGATACCTCTCGACGGGGAAATCATCGAGGGAGATTCCACCATCGATACCGCCGCGCTGACGGGAGAATCCCTCCCGCGTGACGTGGAGCCAGGAATGGCAGTCACGAGCGGCTGCGTGAACATGACTGGCGTCCTGCGCATCCGGACAAGCAAGCTGTTCGGCGAGTCGACCGCGTCGAAGGTTCTCGCCCTCGTCGAGGAATCCAGCGAGCACAAGGCCCGCTCCGAGGCTTTCATCACGCGCTTCGCGAGGGTCTATACTCCTATCGTCTGCTACCTTGCCCTCGCCCTTTTCGTAATCCCGCCCCTTGTCAGGATGTTGTTCCTGGGGATGGACCCGGGCTGGAGCACATGGCTCTACAGATCTCTTATCTTCCTGGTAATCAGCTGCCCGTGTGCGCTTGTCATCAGCATCCCGCTGAGCTTCTTTGCCGGAATCGGAGGCGCGAGCCGGGAGGGCATCCTCGTCAAGGGGGCAAACCTCTTCGAGACCCTTTCGAAGGTGAGGACCGTGGTCATGGACAAGACCGGCACCCTGACTCTTGGCGTGTTCGAGGTGAATGCCCTCCACAGCCCTGAGGACGAGGATATCAGCGACGAGGAGCGCAGGGCGAAGCTGATCGAACTCGCGGCGACCGTGGAGTCTTTCTCCAACCATCCTATCAGCAAGAGCCTGAAGAAGGCATATGGCAAGGACATCGATTCCGGCAGGGTTACGGACGTCAAGGAGATCGGAGGTTACGGAATTACAGCGAAATATGACGGCAAGTCCGTCGCCCTGGGCAACGAGAAGCTGATGAGAAAGCTCGGGGTCGAGTTCTGCCACTGCCACACTGCCGGCACGATAATCCATGTCGTAGTGGAAGGCGTCTATGCCGGGCATATCGTCATGGGCGATGTCGAGAAGCCTACTGCAAAGGCCGGAATCGAGGAACTGCACAAGGCTGGCGTAAGCCACACGGTGATGCTTACCGGCGACATGCAGTCGGTAGCGGAGCAGGTGGCATCGAGGCTCGGGGTCGACGAGGTCCACGGGGAGCTGCTTCCAGCCGACAAGGTGGCCTACATGGAAAAGGAGATGAATGCTGCCGGCCGCAAGGGGGCTGTCGCCTTCGTGGGGGACGGAATCAACGATGCTCCTGTTCTCGCGCGGGCCGATGTCGGCATTGCCATGGGCGCTCTCGGAAGCGATGCGGCGATCGAGGCCGCCGATGTGGTCCTGATGGACGACAACCCGCTGAAGATTGCGAGGGCTATCCATATCTCCCACAGGACTTTGCGCATCGTCTGGGAGAATATCGTCTTCGCCATCGGAGTGAAGGTTATATGCATGGTCCTCGGCGCGCTCGGGCTTGCGGGAATGTGGCTTGCGGTCTTCGCCGACGTTGGCGTGATGATTATCGCTGTCCTGAACGCCATCCGCGCTCTCTACAACGGGAAAAAATGACTAACTTTGTGTAGTCACCATTGATTTCTGCATTCATCATGAAAACATTGTCTGCAATTGTCTTGGCTACAGCACTTCTGATCGGCGGAGCTGCCTTCTTGCCGGGAGTCCCCGGCGGGCAGGACGGACATGCCGTCGGAGTGCGCGACGACAAGGAAATCCTCTCCGAAGTGGCGAAAAATCCTTCTGCCGCGGCGGAAGCGGAGGAGATGAACTCGTCAGCCGACAACATTGTCGGAGTGTACGGGGCGATGACCGGAGGCGATGTCTTCGAGGTCAGGGTGATGAAGCTTCCCGACGGTGGCTACGAAGGGAGGATTTGCTGGGTGCGGGGCAAGGAAAGCGACAACACGCTGCTGTTCAGCGGAATGCGCTATGACCCGAAGAAGAAATGCTGGAGCGGGGCGAAGGTCTATGACCCCCACAGGGGAGTGCGTGCTCCGGCAAAGTGCGTGTTCATCGACAAGAAAAACCTCATCGTCGGAGGCTCGTTCATGGGCATCAAGGCTCAGGACGTCTGGACAAAACAATAACAACATATTACCATGAAGAGAGTAAACACTGAAAAGGCTCCTGCCGCAATAGGACCATACAGCCAGGCCATCAAGGCCGGCAATCTCGTTTTCGTTTCCGGCCAGCTGCCGATAGATCCCGCAACCGGGAAGTTCGCCGAGGGCGGAATCCAGGGACTGACGAAGCAGTCCATCCTCAATGCCAAGGAAATACTTGAGGCTGCCGGATCCAGCCTTTCCAAGGTCGTGAAGACTACGGTATTCCTCGCGGACATGGCTGATTTCGCCGCTATGAACGAGGTCTATGCCCAGTATTTCACCGAGCCGTTCCCGGCCCGTTCCGCGGTTGCTGTAAAGACTCTCCCGAAGGGCGCGCTTGTCGAGATCGAATGCGTGGCGGAAGTTGAGGCTTAGCCATGTGGAGACTGTAATATTCCATATTGACGTAAACTCAGCTTTCCTCTCGTGGAGTGCCGTGAAGATGGTCGCGGAGGGGAAGCAGGACGTCAGACTTGTTCCGGCGGTTGTCTCGGGTGATCCGGACGACCGCCGTAGCATTGTCACTGCCAAGTCGATTCCGGCGAAGAAGTATGGGATCGAGACGGCGATTCCTCTGTCCATGGCTCTGCGCAAGTGTCCGGGGCTGGTCGTAGTGCGGAGCGATTTCGGCTGGTACAAGACCTGCTCGGAGCGGTTTATCGGGATCTGCCGTAGCTATTCTCCTGTGCTTGAGCAGTTTTCGATCGATGAGTGTTTCATAGACATGACATGGAGGCTCTACGGCAAGGATCCTGTCAGCGTTGCCTGCCGGCTGAAGGATGAGATCCGCGGCAAGCTCGGATTCACTGTCAATGTCGGCGTGGCACACAACAAGCTGCTGGCGAAAATGGCGAGCGATTTCGAGAAGCCGGACAAGGTCCATACGCTCTGGGAGGACGAGATTCCGACGAAGATGTGGCCGCTTCCGGTTGGGGAGCTGCTCTGGGTCGGGAAGCAGACGGCGGCGAAGCTGAACAAGTACGGGATCATGACGATCGGGCAGCTTGCGGCTCTCGGGGAGGATTCCCTTTCCCGGCTTTTCGGGACGAAATTTGCCCATCAGCTCCATGAGTCCGCCAACGGAAGGGGCAGCGCAATTGTCGAGACTGAACGTCCCGAGCCGAAGAGCTATAGCAATGAGTATACTATGGCTGAGGATGTTACGGATCCGGACAAGCTGGATCGCATCCTTTTCCAGATCGCATGCCGTGTGGCTCACAGACTCCGCAGGGGAAAATTCCTGGCCAGGGAGGTGTCGGTTTTCCTGAAGACTAAGGACTTCAATGTGGTGTCGAGGCAGGGGAGGATGGACCAGCCCACGGATGTCACTGCGCTGATACTGAACACGGCTCGCATCCTCTTCTCCCAGATATGGGACGCCAGGACTCCGCTCCGGCAGCTGGGCATCGGCTTGTCGCAGCTGACTCATGATGCCCTTTGGCAGCCGCTGCTTTTCGAGGACGAGAAGATGGAGTATTACAGGAAGTGGGATGAGGAATATGACCGGAAGGTGGAGAGCGAAAAGAAGAATTGATTCGAAATATGGTTACATTCGAGCAGATACTGAAGTCCGAAGAGATCAGGACTTATATTGAAGAGGCCGACAAGTCGTTGGCTGCCATGGGTTTCACGGAGCACAGCTTCGCCCATGTCGGAAGGGTTTCGAGATTCGCGGGGGATCTCCTG
>CAYTXA010000129.1:5317-6082 GCA_964440865.1 uncultured Muribaculaceae bacterium
GGATATGATGCGCGTACAGTGGAGCTGGCGAGGATTGCCGGCTACATGCACGATATCGGGAATGTGGTCAACCGCATAGACCATGCTCAGAGCGGTGCCATAATGGCTTTCCGTATCCTCAAGGAGATGGGGATGGACGATGAGGGGATTGCCAAAGTGGTGACTGCCATAGGAAACCATGACGAGAGCACGGCATTCCCCGTGAACGAGGTCGCCGCCGCGGTGATTCTGGGTGACAAGACGGACGTGAGACGCAGCCGTGTCCGCAACCGTCGGCCCGAGACATTCGATATCCATGACCGTGTGAATTATGCGGTGGTTGAGGGCAAGACCTACTACATCAAGGAGGAGAAGGTTTTTGTCCACGACATCAGGATCGATACCGAGATCAGTCCGGTGATGGACTATTTCGAGATTTTCATAGGGCGTCTGATGCTCTGTCGCAAGGCTGCGGACAAGCTTGGCATTTCGTTCCGTTTCATCGTAAACGGCTCGGTGCTTAGCTGAGCTGCCCCGTCCGTCCTCGCATTCCGGCTGGCGCCGGTCTGACGGCAGCTGCCGGCGGAACTCCGCTCCGCTGCCTTCTCCATCCGCTGCCTTCTCTGCCTGCTCCGCCAGTCTGGTGCGGCCGCCGGCGGAACTCCGCTCCGCTGCTTCGCAGCTTCGCTCCGGCCCCTCCCACCATCTACTTCGTCATCGCTGCGCGATGGCTCTGACCCGTCCTGATTTTTCTTTACAGTTTTGAGCCTTTATTGTTCATAATTT
>CAYTXA010000130.1:0-6000 GCA_964440865.1 uncultured Muribaculaceae bacterium
TCGTTGATGTAGGCCTGGGCCTCGGTCCTTGCCTCGGCCTTCATGTTCTCCATCAGCACGTTCTTGGCTTCCTGGGCACTCATCCCGGCGATGTTCTCGAGCTGCTTGTTTGCCTGCTCGCGGAGGCTTTCATACTCAGCCTCTTTCTTCTGGACCGCCTCCTGCTGCGCGGCGAGGCTTGCCTTTGCATCGTCTGCCTCGCGCATCTTGCGCTGGAGATTCCCGTTCATCTGGTTCAGGCTGTTCTCCTTCTGCTTGAGCTTGACCTCGACGTCCTTGAGTTCGCTGTTCCTCTTGGCGACATAGCTGTCGTGCTCGCTCTTGAGCTGCAGGAACTTCTCCTTTGCCTCGAGGATCTTGTCCTTCTTTATGCTCTCGGCCTCGTTTTCCGCCTCGGCGATGATCTCCTCCTTCCTGCCCTTCAGCATGGACTTGCGGACGAATATGTAGATGGCCAGTGCCAGGGCCGCGCCTATAACGACACCAACCAACAATGATATGAAATTCATAGCGTTATGGTATATAATTTTAAGTTTCGCATCAGCTGCCTGCGTATGTCCGAAAAAACGGCCGCGGGCGGGAAGCCTGCGGCCGGAATAACATATAAAGGAAAAAGCCGTTGGCCGTGCAGTCAGAAAATCTGATCTGTCATGATTTGGGCTCCGGAAAATTTCGGGCATCCGGCGTCCCTCCGAAGAGGAATCCCCCTAAGGGTAATCCCGGCCCCGCCTTCCAAGTTCCGAGCATACCCGGTACAAAAGTACTTGTTGTTTTCAGCTCAGGGGCCTAACGGCTAATCTCCAATATTTTCTATGTAGTTCTCTGTCTCCCTTGCGAGCGCTGCTGCCTCCGATTCCGCATCGGTCAGCTTCCTCTCGCGGGATATGCCGCCTATGGCTTCGTTCAGGGCTACGAACGACAGTATGTCGACCATTTCCTTTCCGGGATACTTCGCCACATATGCCGACACTTCCTTGTTGACCTTCGCCGCAGCGAGCCGGATCAGTTCCTCGATCTCGGCCGTCGGCGCGTTCATCAGGTACTCCTTCCCGGCGATCCTTATTTTGATCTTCTGGTCCATTTATTTGTCCAGCAGAGAGATGCATCTGTCGATCTCCCTGATCAGCCCGTCTATCTTAGCCCTGGCCTCTTTCCTGTCGGAAGAGGCGGTTCCGAATGCCTGGGCAAGCATCAGATTATCTACTTTGTTTTTCAGTTCCGCAATCTGCTTCTTGTAAGCCTCATTCCTTGCCTCGCTCTCCCGAAGCGCGTCGGAGAGAGTTTCGCGGTCCTTCCGTTCCTTCTCATAGAGCGCTATCAGCCGCGCAATGTTCTTCCGTACTTCTTCGAGCATGATGCATGGATGCCGGTTTACCTGACAAAAATAAATAATTCTGCCGTAAAAATCAATCATTGCCCGATAAAATGGTTAAATTGCGGCACGAAAAAATACAGACAGACTAAATGAATGGCAATATAACGGAAGACTTCGGTTTCTTCAGAGTCGCCGCCGCCACCCCCAGGGTGAAGGTCGCGGACGTGGAATTCAACAAAGAAGAGGCTTCGCGGCTGATGGACAAGGCAGCTGCCGACGGCGTGTCGCTTCTTGTCTTCCCCGAGCTGAACATCACGGGGTACACCTGCGCCGACCTGTTCGGGCAGGGGCTTCTGATCGGAAAGGCTTGGGAAGCACTTAAGGAGCTGGCCCTGAGGACAAGGGGCAAGAGTATCGCCGTAGTTGCGGGGTGTCCCGTCGAACATTGCGGAAGGCTCTACAACTGCGCCGCCGTCCTTTCCCGTGGCGAGGTCAAGGGAATCGTGCCCAAGGTCTACCTCCCCACCTACAACGAGTTCTACGAGAGCCGGTGGTTCGCCTCCGGCAAGGACTACATGGGCGAACCCTCTGACCATGAGGGCATTCCTTTCGGGACAAACCTTCTCTTCAAGATCGGCAAGGCAACATTCGCGATTGAAATCTGCGAGGACCTTTGGACTCCGGTCCCGCCATCCTCTTTCCATGCCCTTGCAGGCGCCGAGATCCTGGTGAACCCGTCCGCGAGCAACGAAGTGCTGATGAAACATGTCTACCGCAAGGAGCTGGTAGCCAATCAGTCGGCACGCACGATATCGGCCTATGTCTATGCTTCCAGCGGCTACGGCGAGTCGACGCAGGATCTCGTCTTCGCAGGCTCGTCAATGATCTACGAGAACGGGAGCAGGCTTGCCGCCAACCCGCGCTTCTCCCTGGAGAGCAACCTGACGGAAGCGGACGTGGACCTGGAAAAACTGGACGCGCTGAGGCGGAAGCAGAACTCATTCGAGGGCTATTCTCCCGACGGGACTCCGGACGTTGTCTACGGACGCAAATACCGGACAGTCTGGCTGTCGGAAGACGCCGGGACAGACTTCGGGAAGAAGCTCCTGCGCCACGTCGAGGCGCATCCGTTCGTCCCCGGGGACGAGGCCGAGATCGACAAGAGGGCAAAGGAAATCACCAACATACAGGTCATGGGCCTTGCCACGAGGCTTGAGCACATCGGCTGCAGGACTGCGGTCATCGGCATTTCGGGCGGGCTCGACAGCACTCTCGCGCTGCTTGTGACAGCGCTGGCATTCGACCGTCTCGGATGGGACCGCAAGAGGATAATCGGGGTGACGATGCCGGGATTCGGGACGACAAAGAGGACCCACAGCAACGCCTCCGACCTCATGACCGCACTGGGAATCACACAGATGGAGATTCCGATCGCCCCCTCCGTGCGCCAGCACTTCGAGGACATCGGCCAGAGCGAGGATGTCCACGACACTACCTACGAGAACTGCCAGGCAAGGGAGAGGACGCAGATCCTCATGGACATTTCCAACAAGGAGAGCGGCATCGTGGTCGGCACGGGTGACCTGTCGGAGCTCGCGCTCGGATGGTGCACCTACAACGGAGACCACATGAGCATGTACGCCGTCAACATGAGCATCCCAAAGACGCTCGTGAAGTACCTTGTACGCTGGGCGGCGCTCTACCATTTCTCAGACGACAGGGCGGGGGACCGCACTGCCAAGGACATACTGCTGGACATCGTGGACACTCCGATAAGCCCCGAGCTCACCCCGGCAGACGAGCATGGAAACATAAAGCAGAAGACCGAAGACCTCGTGGGCCCGTATGAGCTTCACGACTTCTTCCTCTACAATTTCTTCCGCTTCGGGTTCTCTCCGGCGAAGATCCGCTTCCTCGCGCTCAAGGCTTTCGAGGGCAGGCAGGAGTATCCGGAAGAGGTGATAGACAAGTGGCTCCACAAGTTCTTCTGGAGATTCTTCTCCCAGCAGTTCAAGAGGAGCTGCCTTCCCGACGGACCGAAGGTCGGAAGCGTAACTCTCTCTCCCAGAGGGGACTGGAGAATGCCTTCCGACGCCAAGTACGCCCTCTGGATTTCCGACCTGGACAAGTAGCGGGGGAGTATGTGGATCTCGTTCGCATTCCTTGCCGCCTTCCTCTACGGATTCTACGACTCGTTCAAGAAAGCATCCCTGCGGGGGAACGCCGTCATCCCGGTACTTTTCCTGAACACTCTTTTCTGCGCGATCATCCTGGCCCCGTGCATAATACTGTCCGGGAACGGGACAATCGCGGACGGTAGCATGTTCCATGTAGCCTCCGGAGGGTGGGCCGAGCAGAAGTACATCGTGCTTAAGAGTTTCATCGTGCTGACCTCATGGATCCTCGGCTACTTCGCCATAAAGCACCTTCCGCTCACGATCGTCGGCCCGGTCAATGCCACAAGGCCTGTTATGGTTCTTGTCGGGGCCATGCTCGTGTTCGGGGAGAGGCTGAACCTCTGGCAATGGGCAGGAGTTGTCGTGGCGATAATCGCACTCTGGATGCTGAGCCGGACGGGAAAGAAGGAAGGGATCGATTTCGGGAAGAACCTCTGGGTTCTGCTGCTCCTTGCCTCTGCAATAGTCGGCGCATGCAGTGGCCTGTATGACAGATACTTGATGGGCCCAGTAGAGGCTGGTGGTCTCGGGCTGGACAGGATGATGGTGCTATGCTGGTACAATGTCTACCAGGCGATCATCATGCTTGTCATGGTCATGGTCCTTTGGTACCCCAGGCGCGGGACCGGAGACCGGTTCGAATGGAGATGGGCGATCCCCGGGATAAGCATCTTCCTCTGCGCGGCGGACTTTTTCTATATGTATGCCCTGACCGATGCGGATGCCATGGTCAGCGTCATATCCATGGTAAAAAGAGGAAGCGTCATAGTGAGCTTCCTCTTCGGTGCGATTGTATTCCATGAGAAGAACCTTCGCGGCAAGGCCGTCGACCTGATCCTGGTGTTCCTGAGCCTTGTGCTCCTCTGGATAGGTTCCCGCTAAGGTTCGATTGCTTCCTTGTTGTAGTGGCGGATCCGGACCTTGCCGGCAAGGATGTCGTATCCATGTTCCGCCAGCGATTCGAGCTCGTTTTCTCCCGGAAATACCTCCACGGGGGCTATGAACGAGACCCTTCCCGCTATCGCGTCCGTGATCCTCTTGTCGTAGGCGATGCCTCCGGTCAGAAGTATCGCGTCCACCTTCCCGTCCACGGTTGTCGCCAGCGATGCGATATATTTGGCGATGTTGAGAGCGAACGCATTGAGGTACGTCCGGCAACTGTCGTCCCCTTCGTCCGCTCGGCGCTCGATCTCCCTCATGTCCGCCGTCCCGAAGAACGCGAGCGCTCCTCCTTTGCCGAGCACTTTCTTCTTGACCTCTGATTCAGAGTACTTTCCGCTGAAACACATCTCGATCAGCGGGAAAGCCGGACACGTCCCGGCACGCTGCGGAGTGAACGGTCCGTCGCCCCCGAGTGCATTGTTCGTGTCGATGACTTCTCCGTTTCGGTGGAGCGAAATGGATATCCCGCCGCCCATGTGGGCCACGATCACGGTGACGTCGTTCGTGGCGTGAGCGTGCCTGCGGAGATACTGCTTTACGGTAGCCCTAGAATTCAGGGCATGGTAGAAAGCCTTGCGCGGGAACTCCGGCAAGCCTCCGACCTTGCACTCCGGCAGCATCTCGTCAGCCATCGGCGGGTCCGCGACATAGGCCTTGGCCGAACCGAAAGGCCTGTCGAGGCTGAACCGCTCGCTTATCACGTTGATGTGGTAGGCGATGTCGTCGGCGATGACCGCGCTGAGGTTGCAGGCATGGCGCCCGTCCCGGCATGACATGAGGACATCCCTCATATCCCTGTTGACCTGGTATACGCCATTCTTCACGGGAGCGAAGAGCCCGGCCCGTGCCATGACAATGTCTATATCCTTCGAGTGTATGTTCCTGTCCCTCAGAAACTTTGCGATGGCGTCACGTCTCATGACGTCCTCGTCCATGACATCCTTGAACTTTGCCAGCTCTTCGGCACTGTGTACCAGGTTTTCGATGAAGACGGTCTTCCCGTCCACGAAATAGCCGAGCTTGGTGCTGGTGGAACCGGTGTCAATGGCCAGAACCCTTCCCCTCTGCTCCATCCGCCTACGCCTTGTCCATCACTTTGTAGATGGCATCACGAACCTGCTCGATGGTGCCTGTTCCGTCGATCTCGAAATATTTTCCTTCCTTCTTGTAGAAACCTACGAGAGGCTCGGTCTTTTCGTGATATGTCTTGATGCGGTTGGAGATGGTGTCGTCGTTGGCGTCGTCTGCACGTCCTTCGATCGAAGCGCGATGCTTGATCCTTTCGCGGATCATAGTGTCGGGGATCATCAGGGAAACCACTGCGGTTACGCTTTCGCCGCTCCTTGCAAGGATGGAGTCGAGAGCCTCGGCCTGCGCGATGGTGCGGGGGAATCCGTCGAGGAGGAATCCTGCTACGCCCTTGACAGTCTTGAACTTGTTCTCGATCATGCCTTCTACGACCTCGTCAGGCACAAGGGAACCGGCCTCGATCAGGGCCTTCGCCTTCTTGCCGAGCTCCGTGCCGGCTGCCATCTCGCCGCGGAGAAGGTCTCCCGTGGAGATGTG
>CAYTXA010000131.1:0-5967 GCA_964440865.1 uncultured Muribaculaceae bacterium
TATCAGGAATCTGGCAAAACTTTAACAGAATCTAACTGCAGAAATGCCTGATTCCTACTGATATCTCTTCTCCTTGCTCCTGACGATCTTCTCCTTCATGGCGTCGACTGCATCGTTGACGGCCTCCTCGAAGGACGAAGCGTTCCTCTCGATTATCAGGTCATTGCCGGGAACGCCGACAGTGATCTTGACGACCTTGTTTTCGGGTCTCTCCTGCAGAGACAAGGTTACATCGAAACCAACGATCTGGTCATCGAAGCGTTCGAGCTTCGAGACTTTCTTCTGGACGTAGTAGAGAAGATTCTGGTCGGCATCGAACTTCAGTGATTTAACTCTGATTTCCATTGTTACCTCCTCTTTTTGCCCTTGGGTGGGCGTTGTTATAAGTTTTCTTCAGCTTCTCGATGCCTGCGTGCGTGTAGACCTGCGTCGCGGCCAGCGAGGAATGCCCGAGGAGCTCCTTGATCGAATCGAGGTCTGCCCCGTCGTCCAGCAGCTCAGTCGCCAGGGTGTGCCGCAGCACATGGGGCGACTTCCTGCCCGTGACACCCACGGATGCCATTCCGGAAGAAACGATGCGCTCAACGGCCATAGGATACAGCCTCGCGCCCCGTTCCGTCACGAAAAGCGGCTCGTCCGGAGTCCTTTCGCGCCCAAACATCGCAGCTGTTACACGTAAATATAACAAAATTTCTTTGCAAAGTGAAACGATCAACGGAATTTCTCGCATTTTGTTCCCCTTTCCGACAACACGCAGCGTCTTTCGGGAGAAATCTACCGAGGAAATGTCCAGGCTGAGAAGCTCTGCCCGGCGGAGACCGGTATCATAGAGCATCCGCACTACGAGCCGGTCGCGGCGGCGCGTCCATAGCGCAACGCTCGTCTTGTCATCCCCTGTCACGAGCGCCGCAGTGTCCTCCCCTGCATCGGCGGCAGTCTCTTCGAAATACTTCTCCATGGCATCGCGGGGATAGGTCACGGGAAGGCGTTTGCTCTCTTTCGGACGCTTTACGAGCCTGACGGGATTGGTCTCGAGCTTTCCCTCGCGGAGAAGGAAACGGCAGAACCCGCTGAGGACCGAAAGGTGCTGGTTCACGGTACGGGGCGACTCCCCTCTTTCATCCAGCAGCCACACCTCATAGTTGCGGACGGCGGCGGGAGTGAGCGCGGCAAGAAGCGAGCCATCGTCCGGGGCTGCGCAGGAACGGGAGGCATAGAGCGAGAGGACATCGGAATAGATCTTCCTTGTCCTGCCAGAATACCTCCGCACGATGGAAATGTACTCTATATATTTGTCTATCAGAGACATGTTAATTGTCCGAAGGTTTGGGCACGAGACCCAGCTCCTTCGATGCATACTCCCTCATCAGGGCATCCGCCTCCTCGAAATTGTTCCCGATACGGCCATCCAGGATCGACTCCTTGATGTAGTCCTTGATTATGCCGATCTCCTTGCAGGGGCAAATGCCATAGACCTCCATCACGTAATTGCCCGTGATGGGATTCTTGAAATTGCGGATATTGTCCTTCTCCTCGACCTCGACAAGCTTCCTGCGGACGAGCTCGAAATTCTTCTTCAGCCGGGCGACACGGGCAGGATTCTTCGACGTGATGTCCGCATTGCAGAGGAGCATCAGGTCGTCTATCTGGTTGCCGGCATCGAAAAGCAGGCGGCGCACGGCAGAATCCGTAACCCCATCATCCACAAGGGCTACGGGGCGATGGTGGAGCGCAACGAGCTTGCGCACATACTCCATCTTCTCGTTCAGGGGCATCTTCAGCGACAGGAAAATCTTCGGCACCATGCGGGCACCGATGACCTCATGTCCATGGAACGTCCACCCGGTTGCCGTGTCGTAACGCTTCGAGGCCGGCTTGCCGACATCATGCAGCAGAGCCGCCCACCGGAGCCAGACATATGGCTTCGTGCGGACAGTCTCGGCGAATTCGTTTCCGTCGGCAACTGGCTCATAGTCATGGAGTTTTCCCTCGGCAATCTGCGCCGACTCGTCCTCAGCCACATGGTCCACCACGGAAAGGGTATGGGAGAAATTCTCCTTGTGGCCACGCCCGTCCACGGTCTCGACTCCCTTCAGCTTCTCCAGCTGAGGCAGCACATAGTCCATGAGCCCGGTCGTGTCCATGAGCCTGAGCCCTATCGAAGGCTTGGCGCAGACAAGCATCTTGTTCAGCTCCTCGACAATGCGCTCCTTCGAGAGAATCTCCATGCGCCCGGCCATCTTCTTCATCGCCGCAAGCGACTCAGGCACAATGCTGAAAGGATGTTCCGGCGTAGAAAGCTTAGTGGCGAAGCGCACGGCCCTCATCATACGGAGCGGGTCGTCGCTGTAGGTTATCGTCGGCTCCAGCGGGGTGCGGATAATGCCTGCCGAAAGGTCGCGGATGCCCCCGAACGGGTCCACGAGCGCCCCGAAATCCTCCTTCTGCAGGCTCAGGGCCATGGCATTGATCGTGAAATCGCGCCTCTTCTGGTCATCCTCAAGCGTCCCGTCCTCGACGATGGGCTTGCGGGAATCTCTGTTGTACGATTCCTTTCTCGCCCCCACGAACTCCACCTCGGTGCCCTTGTAGTGGAGCATCGCAGTTCCGAAATTCTTGAAGTAGGACACGAATACCTTCCGCCCCTCAGTCTTCTCTATCTTCTCCGCAACGGCGCGGGCAAGATCCAGCCCGCTCCCCTCCGCGACGATGTCCACGTCGTCGGACGGCCTGCCGAGGAAGCAATCCCTGACGTAACCGCCTATCACAAAGGCTCTTGTACCTATCTCAGCAGCCACATCCGACACAATCCTGAATATCGGAGCCCTGAGGAACTCGCTGACTATAGTCTCACTCATATCTTGTCATCTCTTCGTAACCAGGCATCTCGCTGAGGAAATGCAGTTTTCCTTCCCCGTCCTTTCCGGCGATGTAGGTCGCCGTGCCGTTTGTCACCGCAATGAACCGGACCCCGAGCAGAGCCCCGTATTTAAGGACCTGCCCCAGCACCTCCGAATCGATCGCCACCTCCGGCCTCTTGCACTCGACAACCAGCAGCGGCTTCCCCTTCCGGTCATAGACGAGGATATCCGCACGAAACATCTTTTGCCTCCCGCCATGGATCCCGTCCTGCACCTGCCCGAATTTCATCCCTACTTCGCTCATCATCAGGCCTATAGGCACTCCCATATTCTCATGCAGGACGCCTATGAACCATTGCCTCACCCGCTCTTCGGGAGTCAGCGCGACATTTTTCTTGCGAAGAGGGTCGAATATCATCTGGTTTCCGAGACAAATTTAATGAATTCTTCCGTCCCAGCCATGTCACGCATCTTCGCCGTGTACATCTGGTTGCCCATGGCGGAGGAAATTCCGTCCGGCATGCGCTCGCACATCACAATCGCGTCCCCGTACTTCGCGAGAATCTCGTCACGGCCATGGGCGTAATTCCTGAAATCGCGCCTTCCGTAGTAGACGCAGAAATGGTCGTCGCCGCTCGCCGGCAGCAGCCGCTTGTCGTCCGTAACCATCTCCGCCCAGATCTCGTAGACGTCCGTAGAATGCGCAAAGTCCATCATGTCAGGCGTATAGCCCCCTGCCGGGCGCATGTTCACCTCCAGCCCCACAAAATCCCCCCTCTTCCCGAGCCCGGGCTTGTCGGCATCAAGGCAGAAGAATTCCATGTGCACGAAACGGCTGCGCACTCCGAAAGCCTTGACAGTCGCCCGTCCCCTCTCCCGCAGCTGGTCCGGAACCTTGTCGAGGACATAGTACACGAGGTCGAGCTTGTTCTCGACGATATCCATGATGGACGGCGGGAAATGGGCCGAGGACTCGAAGAGCGGGTTGCCCTCCGAATCGATTATGGCATCGTAGGAGTAGATGTCGCCGCGAACAAACTCTTCCATCACGTAAGGAACTTCCGGCCTGTCAGACAGGAACTTGGAAAGCTCCTCGTCCGAGGAAAGCTTGTAGGTTGCAGCAGCTCCGACCCCGATTTCGGGCTTCACGATCACGGGATATCCGACCTTTCCGATGAAAGCACTGAGAGCTGCGACATCATCCACACCGACCGGGACCTTTACCTGACGGGCGGAAGGCACGCCGGCCTTGGCGTAGAATGGCTTCATCGCGGCCTTGCTCTGGAAATTCCGGATTCCGGCAGTGTCGACGCCGGTCGTCACGTGGAAATCCTCCCTCAGGCGGGCATCCTGCGAGAGCCAGTACTCATTGTTGCTCTCGATCCAGTCTATCTTGCCATACTTGAAGGAGAACCATGCGACAGCGCGGAACATCTGGGAATAGTCTTCCATGTTGTCCACGCGGTAATACTCCGTCAGGGCATTCTTAAGTCCCTGATCCAGCGTGTCATAGGGCGCATCGCCTATTCCGAGCACGTTGACCCCGCGCCTGCGGAGACGGTCGCAGAAGTTCCAGTAGGTGTGGGGGAAATTTGGGGAAACAAATACAAAGTTCATTTTATCATGATTTTAGGAAGAGAAATCCAGGAATCTCCGAGGACACGGATCGAGGCGGTCCGGTATTCGGATGCATCATACTGGTTCTCGACATATTTCTGCGGATTCATGGCAACAAGCGGGAACGAGCTGGCCTGCACCTGTACCATCAGGGAATGCCCCTTGAGGAAATCGTGGGCGATGTCACCCATGACGAACTCTATCCTGGTCCTTTCGCCCGGGACAACGGGCCTGGGAGAGGAGAGACTGTCGCGGTAGCGGGCAGGCATCACGTCTCCCCTGACAAGCATCTGGTACCCGTCGGGGCGGACGTCTATAAGCTTGACTATCAGGTCGAAATCCGTGGCATCCGTCACGATGTCGGCGCAGACCCGGACCGGTCCGCCAAGCCTCATGGGCCTGTCCAGAGGCTTCCCGATATAGGTCAGGACATCGTCCCTGTACTCCAGGAAACGCTGGTCAGCAGCCATATAGGCCGGATTTCTCCACTCGGAATCCTCCTCCCTGTAGGGAACAGGGTCGGACGGATCCGACACGAAGGTCATCTCTCCGGCTGAGGGCACGTCCGAAAGACGCCCGACGGTAAGCGATTCCTGACGTCCGTTCTCGGAGACATTCCCGTCGGCGAGGTAGACCCGGACGCTCTCCGTTCCCTTGGGCGGCCAGGCAGCGTAATGCCGTACCGGAGGGAAGAATTTCCGCTTTCCGCCGTACACGTATCTCTTTGCAAAAGAAGGTATTACGATAACTTTGGACAAAGGCTCGGATTCTTCCACGGGAAGATCTTCAAGATGATCCCTGAAGAATGGCCACTCTATCTTCTCCTTGAAAGTCTTCGACAGACCCGTGCCGAACCATGAGCCGTCAAGATGGTCATAGTCAGAGTAGTTCCATCCTCCGTGGCACCATGGGCCGAGGACAAGATGGTTTTCCGTCTCCGGAGACTGCTCGTTCATGGCCCTCCAGCACGCCACAGGGCAATAGGCGTCCTCGGCGTCGAATGTTCCGCCGACAAAAAGCATCGCAGGCTTGACGGCGAGGAAATGCCTCGTCGGGACTCTTTCCTGCCAGAACCGGTCATAGTCCTTGTGCTCGCACATCTCCTCCCAGAACGGCGTCTTTCCGCTGCGGAGAGGTCTGAGGATGTTCCTTATGGTTCCTTTCCCCAGGAAGTAGTCGTATATGTCTCCCGTAACCCGTGCGACAGCCGGCAATGTCCTGACGGAAGGCTCTTTGCGGGGGCGGAAGAACTTCGCTCCGAAGCCGTACATGTCGGCCAGCATCAGGGCTCCGTTGTGGTGCGCATCGTCTCCCCTGAACCAGTCGGTGACAGGAGCCTGGGGCGACACGGCCTTTATCGCAGGATGTCCCGAAAGCGCCGCCATGGTCGCGTAGAAGCCGGGGTAGGACATTCCCCGCACTCCGATCCTCCCGTTCGAGGCGGTGTGCGAGAGCAGCCATTCGCAGGTGTCGAAGGTGTCAGTCGTCT
>CAYTXA010000132.1:0-5856 GCA_964440865.1 uncultured Muribaculaceae bacterium
CAGCTTGGTTAACTAAGAACAACACTGTACCTGTTTAAATAACGATAGTATTGTATTACGATAGCACTATGCGTCAGCTGGACCATGGAATTACGCTCCTGAAGTGGGCGATCATAGGATTCGACATCCTGATATTCGTCGTCTATCTGTTCTTCGCGGACAAGGTGTTTGCGCCGTCGGTTCCGATGATGGCGGGGAGGAATTCGCTGTTCCTCCTGTACATCGGGCTGATCTCGATCCTGTCGGCGGAGTTCCTGTCGACGCCTGTGGTCTACAGCTTTTCCGCGACTCCGTCCATGATCATCCTGCGCACGATGAAGCTGTGCTCCGTGCAGTGGCTGGTGTTCTTCATCCTGCTCTGGACCGGAAGCCTGTGGCTGCATCCGCTGCTGGGGTCTGTCATCTTCAGCGTTGGTTTCCTCATCATCCTGCTGCTGGTCAGGATGGCGGAGTATGGGCTGATCCACAGCCGCATAGCTTCGAGCCGGTCTGCCGGAAAGTCGGTGATCGTGGGGGATGCGTCGGTCATGCCGATCTTGCTGGATATCCTGAAGAAGCAGTCCTTTTCATCGAGGGGTACTATTCCGACGGTGATTTCCCGGATGCGCCGGAGTGGCTCAGGAAGAAGGGCGACGTGGCTGGTTTCCTGCAGAAGATCGGGACGGACAGGGACCCGGAGGAGTATGACAATGTGTTCTGCACGTTCCCGTGGGAGATGGACAAGGAGATCAAGGAGGTGCTGAACTATTGCGACAACACAGCGACGCGTTTCTTCCTGCTTTCGCCGGACGCCTACAGGCCGATCTTCAACCTCAAGCCGGAGGTGCTGGGGGAGTCGATGGTGTACACGAACCATGACTATCCTCTCGACCGGCTGCCGAACAAGATCGTCAAGAGGCTGTTCGACCTTGCCGTTTCGGGCGTTGCATGCCTGGTGCTTCTGCCGTTCATCCCGATCGTTGCGCTGATTATCAAGATGCAGAGTCCGGGGCCAGTCTTCTTCAGGCAGGAGAGGACGGGAATCGACGGGAAGCCTTTCCTGATGATAAAGTTCCGTTCGATGCACGTCAACAAGGACGCGGACAAGGTTCAGGCGACGAAGGACGACCCGCGCAAGTTCCCGTTCGGGAATTTCATGAGGGCGGCGAACATCGACGAGCTGCCGCAGTTCTTCAATGTGCTGAGGGGGGACATGAGCATCGTGGGGCCTCGTCCGCACATGCTGATGCATACGGAGATGTATGGTCGGCTGATCGACAGGTACATGATCCGGCATTTCGTGAAGCCTGGGATCACGGGCTGGGCTCAGGTGACCGGTTCGAGGGGGGAGACGAAGGAGCTCTGGCAGATGGAGGAGCGGGTGCAGAAGGATTACTGGTACATCAAGCACTGGTCGTTCGGACTGGATCTTCGTATCATCATCATGACTTTCCTGCAGTTTTTCAAGCATGATGAGCACGCGTACTAGGAAAAAATAGTACATTTGGCGAAACGAACTTAACAATACTGCAAGATGAAAGTAATGAAATTCGGCGGGACTTCCGTCGGAACTCCGGAGCGTATGCGCAGTGTCGCGCGTCTGGTCACGCCGGCCGGGGACGGAGACTCCTCGGTTTTCGTGGTGCTGTCGGCAATGAGCGGCACGACCAATTCCCTGATCGAGATTTCCGACTATCTCCTGAACAAGAACCCGGACGGGGCTAACGAGGTTATCAATGCCCTGGAAACCAAGTACATGGGCCATGTCGAAGGCTTATATGACAAGGAGGAAACGAAGCAGAAGGCGCGGGATTTCCTGAAGGGGGAGTTCGACTTCCTGCGCGGGTTCACGAAGGATCTTTTCACGAATTTCGAGGCGAAGAAGGTCGTTGCCCAGGGCGAGGTCATGAGCACGAACATGATGTACCTCTACCTTGAGGAGCAGGGGGTCAAGACTCTGCTGCTGAACGCATTGGACTTCATGCGGACGGGTCGGACTTCGGAGCCTGACCAGCAGTACATCGAGGAGCATCTGGGGCAGCTGCTGAAGGATAATCCCGGCTACCAGGTCTACCTGACGCAGGGATTCATCTGCCGGAACGCTTTCGGGGAGGTGGACAACCTCCAGCGGGGCGGGTCGGACTACACGGCGTCGCTTGTCGGGGCTGCGGTCCATGCGGACGAGATCGAGATATGGACGGATATCGACGGCATGCACAACAATGACCCGAGGGTCGTGGACAAGACTTCGGCGGTGCGTCAGCTGAATTTCGAGGAGGCGGCGGAGCTGGCCTATTTCGGGGCGAAGATCCTGCACCCGACGTGCATCCAGCCTGCGAAGTACGCTGGGATCCCTGTCCGGCTGAAGAACACGATGGAGCCGGAGGCGGAGGGGACGATCATAGACAATGTGCTGGTGCGGGGGAAGATAAAGGCTGTAGCTGCGAAGGACAACATCACTGCGATCAAGATAAAGTCGAGCCGCATGCTTCTTGCGACTGGTTTCCATCGGAAGGTGTTCGAGATTTTCGAGAGCTACCAGACGCCCATCGACATGATCACGACTTCCGAGGTCGGGGTGTCCATGAGCATAGACAATGACACGCATCTGGACGAGATCGTCGGGGACCTGAAGAAGTATGGGACCGTGACCGTGGATTCGGACATGTGCATCGTCTGCGTTGTGGGCGACCTGGACTGGCGAAATCTCGGGTTCGAGTCTGTCGCTGCGGAGGCGATGAGGGATATTCCGGTCAGGATGATTTCCTACGGTGGCTCGAACTACAACATTTCGTTCCTTATCCGTGAGGCGGACAAGAAGCGTGCGCTCCAGAGCCTCAGCGACCACCTTTTCAATGCTGGTGTCTGATGGCCGGGCGCTTTCCTGTGGCGGAGTTCGGCAGGCTGCGGACTCCGTTCTATTACTATGATACTGAGCTGCTTGGGCGAACTTTGGATGCCGTTTCGGCTGAGCTTCGGCGTCATCCGGTTTTTGTCCTGCACTATGCCGTCAAGGCGAACAACAACGCCCGGATCCTGCCGCTGATTGCGGAGCGGGGGTTCGGTGCGGATTGCGTCAGCGGGGGAGAGATCCGGGATGCGCTTACGGCGGGTTTCCCTTCGTCTGGGATTGTGTTCGCGGGGGTGGGGAAGAGCGACTGGGAGATCGAGCTGGCGCTGGAGAACGACATCCTGTGTTTCAACGTGGAGAGCATTCCGGAGCTGGAGGTGATCGATTCGATTGCCGGACGCATGGGCCGACGGGCGAGGGTTGCGTTCAGGATTGATCCGGATGTCGGGGCGCATACTCATGCGAAGATTACTACGGGGCTGGCGGAGAACAAGTTCGGGATTGCGATGGGGGATCTCGAGCGGGTGTTCACGGTTTCTTCGGGGCTTCGGAATGTCGAGGTTGTGGGGCTTCATTTCCATATCGGGTCGCAGATTCTCGACATGGGGGATTTCGCGGCTTTGTGTAACAGGATCAATGAGTTGCAGGACCGGCTCGAGAGGCGGGGGCTTGTTGTCGGGAGTGTCAATGTCGGCGGCGGTCTCGGGGTGGACTATCTCCATCCGAACCGTGTCCCGATTCCGGATTTCCGCTCATATTTTGATACTTATGCGCGTTTCCTTCGGCTTCGTCCGGGGCAGACGGTGCACTTCGAGCTGGGGCGTGCGCTTGTGGCTCAGATGGGGAGTCTGATTGCAAGGACTTTGTATGTCAAGCAGGGGACTGCCAAGCAGTTTGCGATCGTGGATGCCGGGATGTCCGACCTGATACGGCCGGCGTTGTATCAGGCGTACCATAAGATCGAGAATCTCTCGAGTGCGAGGCCGGAGGAAGTCTATGATGTAGTCGGGCCGATCTGCGAGTCGAGCGATGTGTTCGGGAAGGCGGTGCCGCTGCCTGGCGTGCGCCGCGGGGATTTCCTCGCGATCCGCTCTGCCGGGGCCTATGGCGAGACCATGGCCAGCCGCTACAACTCCCGCCCCCTTCCCGCCTCCTACCTCTCCTCCGAGCTCCCCTCTGAGCCCTGACCTCCCGTTCCAAGCGACCCATGGCCTCCCGCCTTCCCGCTTTTCCGCCATTCCTGTCCCTTGAGGTGTCTAATCCAGCACCTCAACGCGCGCCTAAACCCTTTTTCTGCTCGTTGAGGTTCTTATTTCTGCACCTCAACGCGCATCCAAAACCTTTTCCTGCTCGCTGAGGTACTTTCCACCGTACCTCAAAGCACGCCAATAGCCTTTTCGCGTGCCTTCATGTCTATCTCTCTGCTCCTCAGCGAACCAATTCTCTTTCCGAGCTCCCTGATGTAAATCCCTCCAATTCCCTGCGTGGCGAAATGCGGCGATTTTTTCGTAAATTTGGGTTTATGGAGAAGGCGGCCCTCATGTTGTTCTGTATTCTCGGCCTGAACTGGCCGACTGTTTCGGTATTTGCCGATGACCGCACTGATTCTTTGGCTGTTACGAACGCCGACTGGGGCTGGCACGAGAGCGGCGATGGAATTGGGGTGAGGCGCATGGGTGGCGCGGGCACCAAAGCGGGGCACGGGAGCGGCGATGGAATCGAGACGAGGCGCAAGGGCGGTGCAGGCATTGAAGTCGGGCACGTGAGCCTGGAGCTGTTCGGGAGTCGGCAGTCGATTTCGGCGATAAGGTACAGAATGCGGCGCCACAGAACCTTCATTGTGACGGCTACAGGCGTCGACGCGGATTCGACGAGTGCCCTCACGGCGGGGAAGGCCAGTTCAAAGGCGATCGCCGGCACTCCGGCGGGGAAAGCCAGCTCAAAGGCGATCGCCGGCACTCCAGCGGGGAAGGCCGGCGCCGCGGCAGCGATGAACGGTTCATACTTCGATGTGGACAGTCTGACTCCGGTGACGTGGCTGAAGGTTCGGCGTCGGATTGTGGGCAGTACAGCGGCGAGCGAGCTGTTCCGATGCAACGGTCTCCTTCGCCTGAGGCGCAGGCGCATAGATATAATTAGCTCAGAGCCAGAGAATTGCGCTAGAATTTCAAGGCGGTGGCGGAGTGCGATAGAGACGGGGCCAGTGCTGATCGAAAGGGGCGTTCCGCGGTGGTATGACGCGCCAGCTCCGGAGGCGACGGAATCGAAAAATGCGACGGAAGCGAATGAGGCGACGGAAGTCTCCGACTCTGCCGCTCTAAAGCAATTCGACGGATTCTACCGCACAAGGCATCCGAGGTCGGTCCTCGGCACGACACGCGACGGGCTCGTCTACATGATTGTGGTCGACGGAAGGTCCAAGGGAAATGCCGCCGGCATGACGATCGGCGAGCTGACGAAGCTTGCGGTCTGGATGGGACTCGACGAGGCGATCAACTTCGACGGCGGAGGCTCATCGACGGTCTGGACTGCTGCCGAGGGCGTCCTGAACCATCCGACGGACAACAAACATTTCGACCATTTCGGCCAGCGACGCGTCCCGAACATAATAGCTGTACGATGAAAAGATTCATTCTCATACTCGTTTTCGTGCTGATGGCTGTCGCGGCGTCTGCGCAACATTCTCACGGACTGAACGTTATCTCCTATGGCGTCAAGTCCGCCCACCCTGCTAGCCTCCGCTCGATCAAGGGGCGTGCGGAGCTCATCGTGAACAATAACGGGAAAGAGCGGATATTCTCCAATATACATGCGCAAGTCTACCGCCGGGGCGTCCCGTTCGTGGAAGGGGAGTGCTCCGATGTAGATTTCGTGGAGGGAAAGCGGACGTACATTCTCAGCGGCCTTGTGTCGCTCAGCCAAGGGCAGAACCTCTGGAAGGCTATCGGGGCGGCTCTGTCTTTCCGCGCACGCGACTACACCATCGACGTGACGATGGACGTCGCATATCCCTCTGATCCATCGAT
>CAYTXA010000133.1:0-5792 GCA_964440865.1 uncultured Muribaculaceae bacterium
GCTGCGGGGATGGAAAAAGGGTGACTGATAAGCTAAATGCTTATCAGTCACCCTTTCAGGAGGCGGAGAGAGAGGGATTCGAACCCTCGAAACGGTAGAACCGTTTACTGGTTTTCGAGACCAGCCTCATCAACCGCTCGAGCATCTCTCCATTTTGCGGCACCATCGGGGCACCATCGCGGCGCCATCGGGGCACCATCCGGCACCATCAAAGGAGCCAATCCGGCACCTTAAGGTACGCGGCGCAAGGCAAGTCAAAGCGCGCAGAAAAAAGTCTGCAAAAGCGCAATGAGAAAAGCCTGCGGAAGCATCGGCACAATCCCAGCCAAGGCACGCGGCGCCAAAAGGTTTGCAAAGATACTAATTTTTTCGAGCTTTTTGCTAAATTTGAGTTTGGACAAAAAAATATAGGCACATTCTTATGCTGATACTACTTTGCGCGGCGGTGGCACCCGCCCTGATCCTGATGTGGTTCGTCTACCACAGAGACTTCAACCCCGAACCCGTGAACCTCATAGCCAAGGGCTTCCTCTACGGCGCGATCGCGACATTCGCCTCGACCCTGATAAGCCAGCCCCTCGCAGCCCTCGGCGCATATACCCAGGAGCCGCACTCCATAGCCGAAGCAATAAAGATCTCGTTCTTCGGAGCGGGCATCCCCGAGGAAACCGCCAAGCTCGTGATGCTGTGGCTCCTGCTGCGGAACTGCCGCGAATTCGACGAACGCTACGACGGCATAGTCTACGCCGTCTCGGTAGGCCTGGGATTCGCCACCCTCGAGAACATCATGTACGTAGTGTCGGCAGGCGCGGACTGGTTCTCCGTCAGCATAAGCAGGGCCATGTTCGCCGTACCGGGGCACTTCTCCTTCGCCGTCATCATGGGCTACTACTACTCGAAGTACCACTTCATGGGCCCGGAGAAATCCCGCGACAGCCTCGTCAAGGCATGGCTCTACCCCGTCCTGCTCCACGGAACCTACGACTCGATCGTGTTCATAAGCAACCTGAGCGCTGGACTCTCCGCCATCTTCTCGCTGATACTCATAGGCTTCTGCTTCGTCCTCTTCAACAAGGTTCGCGCAAGGGTGCTCTCATCCTCTGCCGACGACGGCTACTGGAGCATGATAATGCGGAATTCGGCGCCCGAAGACGACGCCCCCGACGAGCAATAGGCTAAGGCGAACAATAGAAAAACGGACAACAGGCAAACAAGACGAACTGTATATGAACCCATTCGAAGAATACTCAAAGCTGATGCAGAAGAGGGTCAGGAAGATCCTCCTCGTCTGCAACAATTACGACAACTTCGCGCTCGAGGAAGACGGCCACCTCGACTCCCAGATCTCGAGCGAATACACGGGCCTGGGCCTGAGCAATCCGCCTTCCGTGGAACGCGTCGAGACTCCCGGAGAAGCCATCAAGAAGCTGAAAGCGGGTTCATACCAACTCGTCATCACGATGTACAACCTCGGCGACGCCAGCGTCTTCGACTTCGCCAAGGAGATAAAATCCATGCATCCTGGCCTCCCGGTCGTCATGCTCCTCTCCTTCTCCAGTGGCATCTACCGCAAAGTCACCTCGCTCCCCCACCCGGACATAGACTACATCTTCTGCTGGAACAACTCGACCGACCTGATCATCGCCATCATCAAGCTCCTGGAGGACAGCATGAACGCCGAAAGCGACATGATCGGAGTCGGGGTCAGGGGCATCCTCCTCGTCGAGGACTCCGTCCGCTACTACTCGACCTACCTTCCCCTGCTCTACAACATGATCCTGACCCAGAACCAGGAGGTCAGCCAGGACACCCTGAACGAAGAGCAGAGGAACCTTCGAATGCGTACGAGGCCCAAGATCCTGATGGCCAGGTGCTACGACGACGCAGTCGCGACCTATGAGAAATACAAGGACAACATCCTCGGAATCATCACCGACGTGGGATTCGTGATGCACCGCGGCGACAGGCCGGAGGACGAAGTGGCGGACGCAGGAGTCAGGTTCTGCCAGCTCGTGAAGAAGAGCAACCCGACAATGCCCATCCTGATGCAGTCCTCCCAGGAATCCATGCGGGAAAAGGCCAAGGAGCTGGGAATCGGCTTCGTACAGAAAACATCGAAAACGCTGACCCGCGACCTCAGCGAATACATCAGCCGCGAATTCGGATTCGGCGACTTCGTGGTCACGGACCCGGACACGGGCGAGGAAACCGGAAGAGCCAGAAATCTTTCGGAAATCGAGAAGCTTTTCGAACACATATCTCCACGCGGCCTCCGCAAGATGGCGGAGAAGAACTATGTTTCGAGGTGGTTCTACGGCAGGGGCCTGTTCCATGTCGCGGACGCCTTCCGCCCGCTGCACATCGCCACGGACGAGGAAGCGGCTAAGGTCAGGGACATAAACCGCAGGATGATCCACGACTACCGCATGAACCTCGGGCTCGGCGTCGTCGCGGAATTCGACCCGGACACCTACAACGACTCCGTGCGCTTCGCAAGGCTCGGGAAGGGATCCATGGGCGGAAAGGCCCGCGGACTGGCATTCCTGAACAACATACTGCAGAAATACGACCTCTACGACAAATGGAAGGGTGTCAGGGTGCTGGTCCCCAGGACGCTGGTCATCACGACCGACTATTTCGACAGGTTCATAACAGAGAACGGACTGAAATACGTCATCAACTCTGAC
This sequence comes from uncultured Muribaculaceae bacterium, assembly GCA_964440865.1. GTDB lineage: Bacteria > Bacteroidota > Bacteroidia > Bacteroidales > UBA932 > Cryptobacteroides. The sequence continues at coordinate 2,688 of CAYTXA010000133.1, forward strand.
CTGACCGATGCCGAAATCCTCTCCGAATTCACGGCATCCGCAATCCCCCAGGACCTGAAGGAGAGCCTGCGAAAGTTCATACGCGTCGTCAGGAGACCTCTCGCCATCAGGTCGTCCTCCCTTCTGGAAGACTCATACTATCAGCCATTTGCGGGAGTCTACTCGACCTACATGGTTCCGCGTACGGGAAACGAGGAGCAGGAACTAAGGCTCATCTCCAAGGCCATAAAGAGCGTCTATGCATCGATGTATTTCGGCGCTGCACGCCGCTACATCCTCTCGACCTCGAACGTGATTTCCGAGGAGAAAATGTCCATCGTCATACAGGAAATCTGCGGAAGCGAGGACCATGGATACTGGTTCCCGACCCTGTCGGGAGTTGCCCGCTCCGTCAATTTCTACCCGATCGGCCATGAAACCCCGGAAGACGGAGTCGCCAAGGTCGCGTTCGGAATGGGCAAGGCCGTCGTGGACGGAGAACAGGTTCTGCGCTTCTCCCCCCGCTACCCGCACCACATCCTCCAGACCTCGACCGCCGTCCACGCGACGCGCGACACTCAGCAGGTTATGTATGCCATGTCCATAGATCCGGAGCGCTTCAAGACGTCGCCGGACGATTCCGTGAATTTCGACCGCATCCCGATATCCGACTGCGGAAAGTTCCGCAACCTCGCCAAGGTCTGCTCGACCTGGGACATGCAGAGCCAGATGCTCGTGGACACCCCGTTTGCCGAAGGGCCGAAGTACATCACATTCGCCCACATCCTCCAGTACGGCACGTTCCCGCTGGCCAGCATTCTATGCCGGCTGTTGGAAATTGCCCAAAATGAGGTACGCTGCCCCGTGGAGATCGAATTTGCCGCCGACCTGGACACCGGCGACAAGGAGGCTCACTTCAACGTGCTGCAGATCAGGCCGATATCGGCAGAAGGCCTGGGCGGCGACGTAGACTGGAAGAACGTCGACACCAATGAGCCGCTCATCAGCTCGTCCTGTGCAATAGGCCCTGGAACGATCTCCGGAGTCAGGGATTTTGTGTATCTGAAAAGGGAGGCATTCGACGTGCTGAAGACGAGGGAGATGGCCGCGGAAATCATGAAGATCAACTCTCGGCTGCTGCAGGAAGGGCGCGGATACGTGCTCGTAGGCTTCGGCAGGTGGGGATCCAGCGTGCCGTCGCTGGGCGTGCCCGTGCAGTGGAGCGACATCTCGGCAGCAAAGGTCATCGTGGAGTGCTGCCTGGAGAAATTCATCGTCGACCCGAGCCAGGGGACGCACTTCTTCCAGAACATGACGTCGTTCGGGGCTGGGTACGTCAACGTCAACCCGTTCGACAGGAGGGGCGATGTGTTTGACTCCAAGGTGCTCGACGCCATGCCCGCCTGGCATGACGGCACCTACTTCCGCTGCATCAGCTTCCCCGAAGACCTCACGGTCATCGTCGACGGCCGCAGCAACCGCGCCCTGATCCGGTAGATTGAACATGGCGATCCATTGTCGCCAAAATCACTCAAATGGCTGTAACCCTGACCCTTAGGACCGATGAGGGCGCATCTAAAACCTTTTCGTGCACCTTCGTCTGATCTTCTGGACGATTGAAGTAGTGTTTAAAACCTTTTTGCATATCCTCGCCCGACCTTTGGACGGACGAGGAAGCGTAAAAGCTAAAGAAGGTCTAATTTGTCAGATCTCCAGAAAAAAATCCGGCTGAGCTGCATCAAACATTTTTCCCGACTATTCTGTATCCATATTTCTCACCATAAGGCTGAAGATACTCCAGATCATCTGTACTATGGAGTTTAACAAGGGCTAAATGAGATAACCCAACTTCAACTCAATCTTCAGTCAAAAAGAACGGTGTGAAGTATAAAGCAGGAATTTGTTTTAGCTTGTCAGAGGCTGGCGCGGAGGATGGCGACGACATCGTCATGAGTCAGGGTCCTGTAGCCGCCGGTGAGGAGGAACGTCGCGTCGGCAATGCCATCCAGCATGTCCTCCGTGACCCCGAGAGACGAAATCTCCGTGGCACCCCGATCTCCTTCATCCACGCCTCGAGAGCGTCGATGCCCCGGAGCGCGACCTCGCGGTCGGACAGCCCCTCGCCGCCGACGCCCCACACGGACTTCGCGAAACGCACGAACTTCGGCAGCCCGGCGTCCATGATGAACTTGTAATAGGCGATGCTGACGCCCGAAAGCGTCATCCCATGGGTCGCATCGGTGTACGCGCCGATCGCCTGTCCGATCATATGGACCTCCCAGTCCTCGCTCTTTCCCATGGCAATCAGCTTGTTGAGCGCCCACGTCGCGGTCCACATGATATTCGACCGGGCCTCATAGTCCTGCGGATTCCGGACAGCGATGCGGCTCGAATGGATCAGCGAGCGCATGAGCCCTTCGGCAATATAATCGCTTGTGTTGTCGTCGGTTCCGGAGAAATACTGCTCCATGATATGGCTCATGATGTCGAAAATTCCGGCAACCATCTGACGCTTTGGCACTGAGAAAGTGTAGCGGGGGTTCAGTATCGCGAACTTCGGGAACAGCTCGGGACCGAACACCTTCCCGATCTTGAGCTTCTGCTCATGGTTTGTGATCACGCTGCCGCCGTTCATCTCCGACCCAGTCCCGGCCATCGTCAGCACGCACCCAAGCGGGATGATGCGGCACGTGGAATCTTCCATGTGGAGGTAGTACTTCTCCCAGGGATCGCCTTCGCACCAGGCAGAAGCGGCGACGCCCTTCGCGTAATCGATTGTGGACCCGCCGCCTACGGCAAGGATGAAGTCCACGTTGTTCTCCCTGGCGAGAGCAGCCCCTTCGCGGAGTTTCTGGACGGTGGGATTCGGCATCACGCCGGGCAGCTCCACGACCTTCTTGCCGAGGGCGCGGAGCACGGCCATCACGTCGTCGTAGATGCCGTTGCGCTTTATGCTTCCGCCGCCATAGGTCAGCAGAACAGTGTTGCCGTATTTCGAGAGTTCTGCGCCCAGCGCCTTCATGGCTTCGTCGCCGAAGTGGAGCGTCGTAGGATTGGAGAATGTGAAATTACCAAGCATATCAATAGAATTTTTTGTTGTCAGTCCAAATAGCGGGTGAGGGGGAT
>CAYTXA010000134.1:0-5741 GCA_964440865.1 uncultured Muribaculaceae bacterium
ATGCATAACCCGTTCGGGGAGGAGAGGGGAGAGTTCATGAAGGTCGAGAAATCCTGGCCGATAAAGGAAGTGCTGGACCTCATCAGGCAATACGACTTCACGGGGCAGAGGCGTGTTAGTTTCGAGTACACGATGTTCTCGGGGTGGAACGACGACAAGCGGCATGCGGATGCAATCATACGCCTGCTGCGCGGCCTCGAATGCCGGGTGAACCTGATAAGGTTCCATCAGATTCCTGATTTCGAATATGTTACATCTCCTGACCCTGTGATGGAGCGGTTTCGCCAGCGGCTTGAAGCAGGCGGACTGACTGCTACGATCAGGGCCTCCCGCGGTCAGGATATCTACGCGGCATGCGGGATGCTTGCCGGGGCACATAAAGAAAAAGCCGGGAAATGAGACACATCCTATCCATACTTCTGGCGCTTTCTATCGCCATCCCGTCGCTCGGACAGGGATATTCATACGGCATTGACCCGGGGCGCGACAGCCTTGCAGTCAAGCAGATACGCATGAAGATGGACAGCATCCGCCGCCATCGTCCGACTGTCGGACTTGTGCTGAGCGGAGGCGGGGCCAAGGGCGCTGCCGAGATCGGAGCGATGCGCTACCTTGAGGAGCTGCACATCCCGGTCGACCTGGTGACGGGCACAAGCATCGGGGGGCTGGTCGGTGGATTCTATTCTGTCGGGTACACGGCAACCCAGATCGACACCATCATAAGGAACATAGACTGGGGAGTTGCGCTGACGGACAGGGTGCCGCGCAACTATGTATCCTACAAGACCTATAGGTACAACCAGAAATATCTCGTCTCGATTCCGTTCTATTACCCGAACGATGTCTACCTGTCTGATCAGTAAAGACACAAGCACATGGACACGGGGAGGCAGAAGCCCGAAAGCAATCTCAGCCTTTGCACCGTGTCGAAATGAGATTCCAAGTTTGTTGTCCTGAAAAACAACATTCTGGCAAGCCTTCCTTCCGGAGCTGTCTATGGCCAGAATGTCGGCAACCTTTTCAGCTCCTACACGGTCGGATACCAGGATGAAAGGAATTTCTGGGATTTTCCGAGGACATTCGCATGCGTGGCGACGGAGCTCGTGTCTTCCAAGGCCAAGGTCTGGTACGGCGGCAAACTCAACCTTGCCCTGCGCTCCACGATGAGCATTCCAGGCCTTTTCACTCCGGTGAAGACAAATGGGATGGTGCTCGTGGACGGCGGAATGAGGAACAACTATCCGGTCGACCTCGCGAGGGAAATGGGCGCTGATTATGTGATCGGCATCGACCTAAGCGACGGGTACATGGACTATTCCGAGATCAACAACCTCGTGGACATACTCGTGCAGGGCACGAACATGCTCGGCAGGGACGCTTATGAGCGGAATGCCGGCACCCCGGACGTGACCATACAGCCTTACCTGAAAGAGTACAACATGCTTAGCTTCGATTCTGCCAGCGTGGACACGATGCTCCGGAGAGGATACGATGCTGCATTGCAGGTCAAGGACAGCCTCCTGGCCCTCAGGGACAAGGTCAACCCGGACTCTTCGGCTCTGCCGGTGCTTCCCCATGCGACGGACCTTTCCAGACACAAGGTGCTGGTCTCCGGGACGGAATTCAGCGGGGTCACTGCGGCGGAAAGGGAGAACCTTTCCAGGCTCATAGATATTGAACCGGGGGAGTACCTCGGAAAGGCTGAGATAGAGGACGCTGTCGCAACTATCTATGGAACAAAGGCTTTCGACTATGTGACATATGAGCTTCTCGGCACCGGCGAGCCATATGTCCTGCATTTCGACTGCAAGAAGGGCCCGGTCCACCAGTTAGGCTTCGGCATCAGGGCCGATACGGACGAGATTGTGTCGCTGCTCCTGAATGCCGGGTTCAATGTCCACAGCATCCAGGGCAACGCCTTCGAGTTCACTGCCAAGATCGGTGCAAACCCCTATGCCCAGGCACACTACTATTTCATGACGGCGCATGGCCCTGCCATCAATCTCTCCTCGAGCATAAAGTACGTGGACAACAACTCTCTGGGGATCAAGGGCGACAGCAAGGAGGTTGAGGTGCGGTATTTCAACAACAGGGAAGAGGTATGGGTCTCCAACCTGCGGTGGCACCACAACGACATCGGGATAGGCACCCGCGGCGACTATTACAGCATAAGGTCATTGTTCTCGGACACTCCTTTCTCGGACAATCCGGTTTTCGGCGGAAGCGGATATGACCTGAAGGAAAAGGACATGTATTTCTCCGCCTTTCTCCGCTCCAGGACCGAGACGTTCGACGATGCCTATTTCCCGACGAAAGGTCTCCGCTTTGGACTGGACTATTCATGGGTGTTCGGCGCAGCAAACCATAAGGTGGACCCGTTCCATACGCTGCAGGCCGATTTCAAGACCATAGCTCCCATCGGCAGGCACTTCGCCCTCCTGCCCTCGCTTGCCGGAAGAGCTATCCTCGGCGGCGGAGACATCCCGCTGCCGTACGTGAACCTGATAGGAGGCCGCATGGCAGGAAGATATCTGGACCAGCAGATTCCGTTCATGGGCGTGACCTATGCTGTAGGGATGCCGAAGGTCGTGCTCCTTGCCGGCCTGGATGCCAGGTTCCGTATCTCGACCAACAACTACGTCATCGCCACGGCGGGATTCGGGACGAGCGACAACAAGCTTGAGGACATTTTTGCACTCGAGTCGAACTTCTTCTCGGGCTTCGGGCTGGAATATGCCTACGATTCCATCCTCGGCCCGATCCGTGCGGACCTCCACTGGTCCAGCCTCACGCATAAGGTCGGATTCTATGTAAGTCTCGGATTTGATTTCTGATCTGCCATGGACGAAAGACAAAAGAATATCCTCTCCCGTCTCGAAGCTCAGTGCGCCAGGCGGGAGTACTGTACGAAGGACATACGTGCCAAGGCTCTGAAGTACACGGAGGGAGATGCCGCTGCCGCAGAAGAAATCGTGGCAGCTCTTCTGGAGGATAAGTACGTGGATGACAGCCGCTATGCGGCCGCGTTCGCAAGGGAGAAGTCTTCCCTGACCGGGTGGGGCCCCGTCAAAATCCGTTTCGCCCTTTCAGCCAAGGGGATAGATGCCGGGAAAATCGCCGATGCACTGGGCGAGATCGACTCCGGAGAGTCGGGGAAAAAGCTCGAATCCCTTCTCCGCACGAAATGGCGCAGCGTTGCCGGGGAGAAGGACTGCAAGCTGCGTCTTCTGAAGTATGCCCTGGGCCGCGGCTACCAATACGATGAGGTTGCTCCAATAGTCGAAAAGATAATTTCTGAAGGAAAGAGCGAGGAAGGTTTGTAGTTTTACGCCGATTTTGGTTATATTTGCACGCAATATAATCCAATCACAATGTCATTCCTCAAAGAAAGAGTTGTTGAAGAAGGCATGTCCTTCGACGATGTATTGCTCATCCCGTCCTATTCTGAAGTCTTGCCTCGTGAGGTTTCCCTCAGGGGCCGTTTTTCCAGGAACATACCGCTTGACACCCCGCTGGCATCTGCCGCAATGGACACTGTCACGGAAGCTCCCATGGCCATAGCCCTCGCAAAGGCCGGAGGAATCGGAGTCATCCACAAGAACATGGATATCCCTTCCCAGGCTGCCGAGGTAGCCAAAGTCAAGGCTGCAGGCCCCTACAAGGTCGCTGCAGGTGTTGGAATCACTGAAGATGCCCTCCAGAGGATCGAGGCGCTTGCAGAGGCAGGAGTCGATGCCGTGGTCCTCGATTCTGCCCATGGTCATTCCAAGGGCGTCGGCACCAAGCTCGCCGAGGTCAAGAAAGCATTCCCCTCGATTGATGTAGTTGTCGGGAACGTTGCCACAGCTGAAGGCGCCAAGTATCTGGTTGACAATGGCGCTGATGCCGTCAAGGTCGGTATCGGACCGGGTTCCATCTGCACGACGCGTGTCGTCGCTGGAATCGGGATGCCCCAGCTCACAGCCATATATAATGTATACAAGGCTCTTGAAGGCACGGATGTCCCCCTCATCGCGGATGGAGGACTGCGCTATTCCGGAGACCTCGTGAAGGCTTTCGCCGCGGGTGCTGACTGCGTGATGTGCGGACGAATCCTTGCCGGAACGGACGAGACTCCCGGCGAAGTTGTCACCGGATATGACGGACAGAAGTACAAGACCTACAGGGGCATGGGCTCTCTCGAGGCCATGAGGGCCGGGTCCAGCGACCGCTATTTCCAGAAGGGAGCCAAGAAGCTTGTTCCCGAGGGAATCGTCGGAAGCGTTCCGTACCGTGGCTCTGTCGATGACGTCATCTTCCAGCTCCTCGGCGGCATCCGTGCCGGAATGGGTTATCTCGGTGCAAGCACTATTGCTGGCCTGAGGTCTGCCAAGTTCGTGCGCATCACCCAGAGTGGTGTTCGGGAGAACCATCCGCACGACGTGAAGATTGCCAAGCAGGCTCCCAACTATAAACCTCTTGACTGATATCGCCCTATGGACAAGATATTGATTCTCGATTTCGGATCGCAGTACACCCAACTGATTGGAAGGCGTGTGCGCGAGATGAACGTATATTGCGAGATCCACCCGTTCGACAAGATTCCCGCCGATGCGGACTCTTTCACCGGTGTGATCCTCTCCGGCAGCCCCTACTCTGTCACGGCTCCGGATTCTCCCCGTCCTGACCTGTCCGCTTTCCGCCACAGAGTCCCGGTTCTGGGAATCTGCTACGGCTCCCAGCTTCTCGCGGTGCTGAACGGAGGAAAGGTCGACAAGACCGGAATGCGCGAGTACGGAAAGGCTATGCTGAGCGTTGAGGATCAGGATGATCCGCTGTTCGCCGGCATTCCGCAGCGCAGCCAGGTCTGGATGTCCCATGGTGATTCCATCACGGCTCTTCCGTCTGACGCAAGGCTCCTTGCCTCGACCGAGAATGTCCGCAATGCTGCCTTCCGCCTCGCCGGCGAAGATACATGGGCAATCCAGTTCCACCCTGAGGTCTACCATACTTCCCATGGGACAAGGATCCTGCAGAATTTCGTGCTGCGTATCTGCGGCTGCTCCGCAGACTGGACTCCTGAGAATTTCGTGGAATCTACCATAAAGTCCCTCAAGGAGCGCATAGGTTCGGACAAGGTCGTTCTCGGCCTCTCCGGCGGTGTCGATTCTTCCGTTGCCGCCCTGCTGCTCCATAATGCCATCGGCGACCAGCTGCACTGCATATTCGTGGATTCCGGACTTCTCCGCAAGAACGAGTTCGAGAGCGTGCTCGCTTCCTATCAGGGCATGGGCCTGAATGTCAAGGGCGTACGTGCTGCCGACAGGTTCCTCGGGGACCTTGCCGGAGTGACTGAGCCGGAGAAGAAGAGAAAGATCGTCGGACGTGACTTCATCGAGGTGTTCGACCATGAGGCTGCCCAGATCGAGGATGTCCGCTGGCTCGCGCAGGGTACCATCTATCCCGATGTCATCGAGTCTGCAGCCGTTCCCGGCCATGCTGCAACCATAAAGAGCCACCACAATGTCGGTGGTCTGCCCAAGGATATGAAACTCCGCATCGTGGAGCCTCTCCGCATGCTTTTCAAGGACGAGTTGAGCAGGGTCGGCAAGGCTCTCGGCCTTGATCCGAACATACTCGGCCGCCATCCGTTCCCGGGCCCTGGTCTTTCGATCAGGATTATCGGCGAGGTTTCTCCCGAGAAGGTAGCTCTTGTCCAGGAGGCCGATGCCATATTCATCGATGGTCTCCGCAATGCTGGG
>CAYTXA010000135.1:0-5538 GCA_964440865.1 uncultured Muribaculaceae bacterium
AGGCTCGCTTGAGGCGGCGGACATTCATCTGGTACTCAGCCTTGTTCTGCCGGACGGAGAGGCGGTCCTGCTCCATCTGGATCTGGGTGTTGCGCAGGATGTTCTCCTTCTCGGCAAGCTCCGCCTCGGAGTTTAGGATCTGCAGGTCCAGGTTGTCGTTGGAGAGGCGGAGAATCGGGTCGTCCTTATGCACCTGGGAGCCTTCCTCCGTGTAGATTTCCTCCACGCGTCCGCCTTCTATGGGACTGATCTGGATGGTCACGAGAGGCTGCACCTGTCCGGAGATACGGATGTAGTCGTTGAATTCGCCCTGCTCCACGTCGGCTACCAGCACGGAGTCCGAGCTCACGTTCAGCGTGCTGGAATTGTCCCTGAGCGCAAGCCACAGGATGAACGCCACCAGTGCGACGCCGCCCCAGTACGGAAGCGCCTTTTTCGTGAACGCAGTCCTCCAGCCAGTCTTCTTTTCTATGATCTTGTCCATATTGCAATTATATTCTGTCATTCCGGAATGATGCTATGCCTGTCCGACCCGTAGCCGCCCGCGGCTTCGTGAGCGGGAGGGGCCCAGCCGTCAGGCTGGGAAGGATAGGCCCGAAGGGCCGTAGGTCGGACAGACAAAGCATCATCCGGAATCTACTGGTTTATGTAATCTACTCCATTGTAATATCTTACGACAGCCTGCTTTATCAAGTACTTGAACATACTGTTCATCTCGTCAGCCTTTGCCTTCAGGTAATTGTTGTTTGCCGTCTGGAACTCCAGCGGAGAAATGAGCCCCTCCTCGAGCTTCCTAAGGTTCAGGCTGTAGGCATCCTCCTGCACCTCAGCCTTGCGCTGAGCCTGCTCATAGGCGACTGCACTGCCGTCCCTGTCCTGCACCGCCCGGCGCACCTCGCTCTCCACATCCCGCCTCTTCTGGTCGAACTCCGCAGAAGCCCTCTCGTAGGCATTACGCTTTCTCGCAATCCGGGAATGGCTTGCCAGACGGTCCCAGATCGGAATCGAAACCGAAAGCTCCACGTACTCTCCCCCGTTGTTCTTGAACTGGTCACGGAAAGGCGCTGTTTCCGAGCCTTTATATGAATAGTAGCTTGTGCTCCACCCGGCATATGCCCCGACCGTCGGCAGAATCTGCCACTTGGCAGTATTCAGCTCGCGCCTGGCATTGTCCATCTGCCACTTGGCTATCTGCACCTGGGGATTGTGCTCCAGGGCGAACCCGACCACGGCATCTGCAGACTCCCCTCCTGCCTCCATGACAGCAGCGTCTTCCACTTCCAGCTCCTCGTCCAGAGGCCAGAACATCAGATCAGCGAGCGTCATCTTCTGGTTCCGGTACTCGTTCTGCGTGTTTGTGAGATAGTACTGCTTGTCGGCAAGGTCAGCCTCCAGCTGCACCACATCGGCATGCCCCTTCTGTCCCAGCTCCTCCTGCCTTTTTCCTAGCTTTAGCTGCTGGACTGCCGTCGCAACCTGCTCCTCGTAGATCTCAGAGAGTTTCTTGTAGTAGACCACGTTGTAGTAGGCTTCCATGACGGCAAGGCAGATGTCCGCCTCCGCCTGCTTTTCCTGCGACTCGCTGATCAGAAGCCCGGTCTTGGAAATCTTCAGGTTGTTCACGGCCTGGAAGCCGTTGAAGAGGTCGAATCCGGCACTTGCGCCATAGTTGTTGTAGAAAGATGTAGTCGTGAAATAGGTGTTCGTCTGTGGGTCGATGCTGCGGCCGAAGTTGTAGTAGGCATAGGTCTGGGCATTGATCTGCGGCGTGACTGCGGCGAGGATGGCATCGCGACGGGCGATGCGTGCGTCGCCACTCTCTGCCTGACGGATACGCATCTTCGTGGAGTTCGACACGGCGTACTCCATGCAGTCGTGAAGGGACATGGGCGTCTGGGCATATCCGGCTGCTGCCATGGCCGCCGCGGCAAGTATCGCTATGAATAGTCTTTGTATCATCGTGAAAAGCTCCTGTCATCGCCGGAAGAGGAGCATTTCCCGTGCCGCGAGAGGAAACTTTCTGATACTCAGACTTTTGTATTACATCCCATACTAAAGAAAGTGTAAAGGCTTTACACTTCTCTTTACACTTTCCGCTGTTGGTCTCTTGCCCTACCTGAACACAAGCTCGAAAGTGGTCTCGCCGGAGTCGCTCCTGACGAGGTCGATGCTGCCGTTGTGGGCGCGCATGATCTGGCGGGAGATGCTGAGCCCGATTCCGCTGCCGTCTGACTTGGTGGTGTAGAACGGCACGAATATCTGCTCCTGGCTTTCCGGCGGGATGGGAGCCCCGTCGTTGGAGACGCGGATGTAGACCTCATCCTCCGGACGTATGCCGGCAAAAATGTCTATGTGCCTTGCCCCTGCCTGCAAGGCATTCTTTATCAGGTTTATGAGTATCTGCGAGATCTGTCCTTCGTCCGCATAGACCATTAGATCTTGTTCCGTCATGGAAATGCTGCACTCAGCATTCCTGGAAGCGAGGAATTCCCGGTTCAGTCCTACGGCTTTTTCCAGCAGCGGCCGTATCCCTATTGCCTTCTTGAGTGGCCGCGCCACGCCGCTGAGCTCCCGGTAGTCCTCCACGAACTTGATCAGATTCCTGGATGAATCGCTTATGGTATCCAGCCCCGCCTTTACGTCCAGCTCGCTGCGTCCCTCCTTGTCCATGGATTTTGACAGCGCGTCGGAGAGCGATGCGATTGGCGACACGGTATTCATGATCTCGTGCGTGAGCACGCGTATGAGCTTTGTCCATGAATCCTGCTCATGCTGCTGGCGCTGCTTCTCGAAGATGGTCCTGATGCGGTTCAGCGTGCGGTTGAACCGGCCTTTGTTCTGGAAGCGGAAATTCAGCTCCCCGTCCTCTAGGGCGTCCATCATATAGGCAACTTTCCTGATGTCCTTCCTGCGTGTCCACCATGTGGCCACGGCCGCGACGAAGGCCGCCACGGCAATGCAGAGCATTATGATGGATATTGTACTCATTTATCTGTTTGGTTTTGCAGCCCTATTCCTACAGACCATACTTCTTCAGTTTTGCATACATCGTCGGCCGGCTGATTCCGAGCATCTTTGCGGCAGCGGATATGTTCCCATGGCAGCGCTCCATGGCATTCCGGACGGCACTTTCGTCAGCAGCCCCCCGTTCCCTGCCCTGGACCCCAGCATCACTCCTTTCCAGCTGTATATCCTTCTCCGTCAGCATGTTGCCCTCCGAAAGGATCACAGCTTTCTCTATGCAGTTCTGCAGTTCCCTGATGTTCCCGCTCCAGCGGTGAGCCATCAGAAGCTCCCCCGCTTCAGGAGAAATCCCCTCCACGCTGCGGTGGTATTTTTCGGCGAACCGGCTCTCGAAGAGTCCGGCAAGCGGTACGATGTCTTCCGTGCGCTCCCGCAGAGGCGGAAGAGCGATGTGGACAGTGTTGATACGGTAGTAGAGATCTTCGCGGAACCGTCCTTCCCGCACCAGCGCCTCGACGTCCATGTTTGTGGCGCAGATGAGGCGTATGTCCACGGGCCTTGCCACAGTGTCACCCACGCGTACAATGCTCCTGTTCTGGATAGCCCGGAGCAGTTTCGCCTGGAGGTGGAGCGGGATGTTGCCGATTTCGTCCAGGAAAAGAGTTCCTCCGTCGGCCTGCTCGAACTTCCCGACATGATCTGCATGGGCATCGGTAAATGCCCCCTTGACATGACCGAAGAGCTCGCTCTCGAAAAGCGTTTCCGTAATCGCGCCGGCATCCACTGCCACCATCGGCTTCCCGCTCCGGAGGCTCTCAGAGTGGATTTCCCGTGCCAGGACGTCTTTTCCTGTGCCGTTTTCTCCGGTAATCAGCACAGTCGCATCCGTCGGGGCTATCTTGCGGACAGTCCTGCGGATGTCCGCCATCGCGCTGGAAGAGCCCCAGAACATCTCCCCATCCTTCTTCTCCTCTTTCCCGGATCCTCTTCCCATCGCTTTCTGAGCCTTGTCCCTTGCCGCAGAAAGCGTGGATATCAGTTTCTCGTTGTCCCAGGGCTTGACTATGAAATCGAAAGCGCCTCGTTTCATCCCCTCCACGGCCAGCTGGATGTCGGCGTATGCCGTGAAGAGCACGACCTCGACGTCCGGGAACATTTTCTTTATCTCCCCCGTCCAGTAGAGCCCCTCGTTGCCGGTGTTGATCTCCGTGCGGAAATTCATGTCCAGCAGCACCACGTCCGGGCGGAACAGCTCCAGCGTGGATACGAGCGTCGACGGAGACGGAATCGCCATCACCTCCCCGAAGTATGCCGGCAGAAGAATCTTCAGCGCCGAACGGATCCCGGCATTGTCATCCACGACAAGTATCTTTCCTGTCTTTTTCATCAGTGCATTCTTTTCATCCATACGAATGTACGTTTTTTTTGTAAATTTGCGCCCCTGCTTCCGAAATAGAAGAAAATACACAGAAAAATATATGTCTACTCTTGCAATTGCAATCATCGTCATGTTCTTCGTGGGCTACGCATTCATCGCCCTCGAGAGCGTGACCAGGGTGAACAAGTCTGCCGTTGCCCTGCTCATGTTCGTAATTGTCTGGACGCTCTACATGATGGATCCGGAATCGTTCATCAGCCTGATGCATCCCGACGCCGACCTCGGCAAAGGGATTGTCCAGGTTGTCAACGACATCATAGTCAACCATTTGGGCGACACCGGCACGACGCTGTTCTTCCTCATGGGCGCAATGACAATCGTCGAGGTCGTCGACCAGAACGGAGGTTTCAACTGGGTCAAACGCGTAATGAAGACAAAATCCAAGAAGGTTCTCCTTTGGCGCATAGCCTTCATGACCTTCTTCCTTTCCGCAGTTCTCGACAACATGACCACTTCCATCGTCATGATCATGATTCTCCGCAAGCTCGTCGAGAAGCGTGAGGACAGGCTGATCTACGGCTCGCTCGTTGTCATAGCGGCAAATGCAGGAGGCGCGTTCTCCCCCATCGGAGACGTCACGACCATCATGCTCTGGAACAAGGGACTCATCACCGCGCCGGGCATCATAGCGGAAATGTTCATTCCTTCCCTTGTCGCAATGCTGATTCCCGGTCTCATAATGCAGACCCAGCTCAAGGGCGAGCTTGTAATCCCTGCCGACGAGGCTGACGTGGTCACGCAGGCCGGCGACCTTACAAGCTGGCAGCGCAAGGTTGTGTTCTGGGTAGGTGTCGGCGGTCTCGTCTTCGTGCCTGTCTTCAAGACTCTTACAGGTCTGCCTCCTTTCGTGGGCGTCATGCTCGCCCTTGCAGTGCTCTGGATCTTCACGGAAATATTCTACGCACGCCTATCGCGCACGTATGAGATGGGCGGTATGATGAAGCGCGTGCAGAAGCTGCTCCACAATGTCGACCTCAGCACCATTCTGTTCTTCCTCGGCATCCTCATGACAGTGAGCTGCCTTGAGGAGATTGGAGCGCTGATGGCCCTCGGCAAAGGGCTGAACGTCGCCTTCAATGGCAACCACTATCTGGTGACCGGTGTCATCGGCGTGCTTTCCAGCATCATAGACAATG
>CAYTXA010000136.1:0-5515 GCA_964440865.1 uncultured Muribaculaceae bacterium
GGATGTGAAGCTCAGCCTCGTCCTGGTGCTGGGCTCATAGAAAAGCGTCGCGAGCTTGCGGCCCTTCATCTTCTCGCTGTAGGCCTCGCGATGCGCGATGATATCTTCTGCGAGCGCGATGATATCATTGGTCTCCTCGAACGTGAGATCGGTCGGATCAATCAGATGTTTCATCTATTTGGTAATCTAAAGTGACTCAATGAACTGGAGAATCTGGTCCTTCTGCGCAGGCGTGATGCGGCCCTCCTCCAGGGCGACATCCACGAGCACATGGAGGGAAGAGAGCGAATGGTTCACGACCTTCGCGGCAGAAAGGTTTGCCTCGGCCTTGGAAGTCCCGTACGTGAAGATGCTGGCGATTCCGAGCACCTCGGCGCCTGCCTCGCGGAGAGCCTCGACGGTCTCGATGCTGCTGCCAGCCGTGGAAATAAGGTCTTCCACAACGACGACCTTTGTCCCGGGATCCATCTTTCCTTCGATGCGGTTGCCGCGGCCATGGGTCTTGGCGCTGGAACGGACATATCCCATCGGAAGACCCATGATTGCTGCAGCGATGGCAGCATGGGCGATGCCGGCAGTTGCAGTTCCCATCAGCATCTGGGCTTCCGGGTACTCCCTGCCGATCATTCCGGCCATCCCCTGCTCCACGTCTTCGCGAACGGAAGGAGCGGAAAGCACAAGGCGGTTGTCACAGTAGATCGGGCTCTTGATGCCGCTGGCCCATGTGAAGGGCTTGTCAGGGCTTAGGAAAACCGCGCCGATCGACAGGAGGTCGGCGGCGATGGTCTCCGGAGAAACATTCTTTGGTGTCATATCTATTCTGTTATCTGTCAAGAAATTCCTTTACGCAGCGTCTGTACGCAGCAACCGGGTCAGGTGCCTGGGTGATTGGGCGGCCGACCACTATATAGTCGGAGCCAATCTCCCTGGCTCGGGCGGGAGTCGTGATACGGGCCTGGTCGTCTTTCGCCGAATCGGCAAAGCGGACGCCTGGGGTAACTGCCATGAATCCAGCCCCGCACGCATCCTTCACAAGACCGGCTTCCAGCGGAGAGCAGACGACCCCGTCCAGCCCCGAAGCCTTCGCGTTTGCGGCATAGGAAGCGATCGTTTCCTGCATCGAGGGACCTATCAGAAGCTCGTCATGCAGCATGGCATCGCTGGTCGAAGTCAGCTGTGTTACAGCGATAAGGAGCGGCCTTGTCCCGTCAGGCCTTGTCAGGCCTTCAACGGCAGCCTTCATCATCGCAGAACCTCCGGCAGCATGGACATTTGTCATGTCCACTCCGAGGGAAGCGAGCCTTACCATAGCCCTGCGCACCGTGTTCGGGATGTCATGCAGCTTGAGGTCGAGGAAAATCTTGTGTCCGCGGCTCTTGATCTCGCGGACGATATCCGGGCCTTCCGCATAGAAAAGCTCCATTCCTATCTTCACGAAAGGCTTTTCCTCGCCGAAGCGGGAGAGGAAATCCATGGTTGTCTTCCTGTCCGGGAAGTCGCATGCTATGATAACGTCTTTTGCCATATCAGTGTATGATTCCGATTATATCTGTCAGTTTGCAGATCCTGAGCGAATCCATTGTCGCCGGAAGGGCCTCCACAATCTTCTTGCAGGCGAGCGGGTCGCGGAGCGTGGCGGCTCCGACCTGGACGGCGGAAGCTCCCGCCATCATCATTTCCACAACGTCCTCGGCGCATGAAACTCCGCCGCATCCCATGATC
Source organism: uncultured Muribaculaceae bacterium (assembly GCA_964440865.1). GTDB lineage: Bacteria > Bacteroidota > Bacteroidia > Bacteroidales > UBA932 > Cryptobacteroides. The sequence goes on from CAYTXA010000136.1 coordinate 1,723, forward strand.
GGGATCCTGCAGGCATTCGCCACCTGCCATACCATCCTCACGGCAAGCGGGAAAATCGCCGGCCCTGACATCCCTCCCGTCTTGTTGGCAAGGACTGGTCTGCGGGAACGGATATCTATCCTCATGCCGAGAACGGTATTTATCAGCGTAAGTCCGTCTGCACCAGCATCTTCGCAAGCCTTGGCGATGGACACGATGTCTGTCACGTTCGGGCTGAGCTTTATGAATACGGGCTTCGTTGTGACTTTCTTCACCTCTGCGGTAACTTCCGCCGCAGCCTTGGGATCAGTCCCGAAGGCCATGCCCCCGTGCTTTACGTTGGGGCAGGAAACATTTACCTCTATGATGTCGGCAACGGGGTCTATCTCGTGGCATGCCTTCCTGTAGTCGTCGATGGAGAACCCGCTGACGTTGGCTATCACTACGCCATGATAGATTTTCCTAAGATGAGGGATTTCCTCCTCTATCACCTTGTCCAGTCCGGGATTCTGCAGGCCTACGGAATTCAGCATCCCGCACGGAGCCTCCGCAATCCTCGGCAGAGGATTTCCCAGGCGTGGGAGCACGGTCGTACCCTTTATGGAAATGCCTCCGAGGCAGTCCAGGTCGAACATCGAAGCGGCCTCGCTCCCGAATCCGAACGTGCCGCTCGCGGGAATCACGGGATTCTTCAGCGCAATTCCGCAGAGGATGGTCTCAAGTCTTGACTCTTCTACCATATTATGTCCTCCTTGTCAAATACCGGTCCCTCATGGCAGACTCTTGCATGTCCGGACCTCGTTTCAATCGTACATCCCACGCAAAGGCCTACGCCACAGCCCATTCTGGCCTCCAGGCTTACTTCTCCGGAGTGGTCGTTGCCCGCGCAGAACGTCTTCAGCATAGGCATCGGGCCGCAGGCATAGAACCTGTCATACTCGATCTTCTCCTCCGCGATGGCATCAGTAACGAATCCTTTCGTACCGACACTCCCGTCGAGCGTGGCAATTGTCACCTCAGCTCCAAGGGCTTCGAATTCCTTGCGGTAGAACATGTCCTTCTCCTCATTGAACCCGAACACGCAGCGGCATTTTCCACCAAGAGCCTTTGCCATCACATAGAGCGGCGCAAGGCCCATTCCTCCTCCGACGAGGAGTACTCTTTCCCCAGCTTCCGGGGCGGAGAATCCCCTGCCGAGACCTGTCAGGACATCGAGTTCAGTCCCGACCGGCATCCGGCTCATTTCCCTTGTGCCCTCGCCCACGACCTTTATCAGCATGGTCAGGGAATCCTTGTCCCAGTCCGCCGCGGCAAAAGGCCTGCGGAGAAAATGGCCGGGAAGGGCGACATCCACGAACTGGCCCGGCGTATTCATGGCGGAAGTATCTCCGCCTAGCACCATCTCGAAGACGCTGCCGGTCAGCGGCCTTATGCTCCGGACTATGAATCTGGAATCTTTCATTCTACCTGATTTTCTTTCCCCTGTATAGGGTCATGACGCACCTGCCGGACACCTTCCACCCCTCGAACGGAGTCGAATGGCCCATGGAAGCAAACCCGGCGGGGTCTATTTCATATTCATGGCTTGTATCGAATACCGCGATATCTGCGCTCTGTCCGACCTCGAGCGCCCCGCCGAAGCTGAAAATCCTGCGGGGATTGTCGCACATGAGGGCGAGAAGCTTGCTTTCCGTGATTATCCCCGTGCGGACAAGTTTCGTGTACAGGACAGGGAACGCAGTCTCGAGTCCCACTATTCCATTGAGGCTGGCCTTGTAGCCGCGGGACTTCTCCTCTGCAGTATGCGGCGCATGGTCCGTCGCTATGACTTCGACCGTTCCGTCCAGAATACCTTCGAGCAGAGCCTTCCGGTCCTCTTCGGTACGCAGAGGCGGATTCATCCTGAACCTCCCGTCATCCTGGATATCATCCTGTGTCAGAGTGAGATAGTGGGGCGCCGTCTCGCAGCTGACCCTCGCTCCCCTCTCCTTCGCCTCCCTTATCGCCTGCACGCTTTCCTTCGTGGAGACGTGGCATGCGTGATACCTGCATCCGGTTTCCTCCGCCAGACGCACGTCGCGCCTGACCATCCTCCATTCCCGCTCCGCATTGTCCTCGTAGTGAGTATCCTCGCAATGTTCGGCAATCACGCAATCGCTCTCGGCGGCCAGTTCCATCGCATGCCTGATGACCCCCTCGTCCATTACTCCGCACCCGTCGTCGGAAAATCCTGCGACATAGGGCCTTAGTGCCTTCATGTCTACGACCTGCCTGCCCCTGCGGCCCATCGTGATCGAGGCATATGGACGCACGTCCACGACGGCATCCCTTGCGATTATGTCCGTCTCCAGCCTGAGGGTATCGAGGCTGTCTGGCACAGGGTTGAGATTGGGCATCGGGCAGACGAGAGTATATCCCCCTCGGGCTGCCGCCATGGATCCTGTCCTGATAGTTTCCTTGCTGGTCTGTCCCGGCTCGCGGAAATGGACATGGACATCGCAGAACCCGTAGCTGACCGTCATTCCCGTTGCATCGAAGATTTCTTCGCCAGCGTGGGGCGCAAGCCTGCCTAAGGCCGCGATTTTCCCGTCCTCAATCCGGATGTCCTGCCTGTCGTTCCTGATTAGCATCGTCATAGTGTCGTTGTGGTTGTCCGAGCTTCTAAGTTACAAAAAAGGGTGGCAAACAAAACGCCACCCCAATAACTAACGCTCAATTATCGTCTTCCTGTCAGGACCAAGGGAAATGATGCTGACAGGAACCCCGAGCTCCTGCTCGAGGAACGAGACGTACCGGTTGAATTTCTCCGGCAGCAATTTCTCGTCCGTCACGCCGCAGAGGTCAGTGTTCCAGCCCTCGAATTCCTTGTAGACAGGCTCAGCCTTGACAGAGGAATCGCTAGGCAGCTCGTCCGTGACAGTGCCGTCCGGGAGCTTGTAGGCCGTGCAGACCTTGATGGTCTTCAGGAAGTCGAGGCAATCGGCCTTCATCATGACGAGGTCCGTGACCCCGTTGACCATTACGGCATACTTGAGGGCTACAAGGTCGAGCCATCCGGTACGACGGGGCCTTCCGGTCACTGCGCCGAACTCATGTCCGATCTTGCGGATCTCCTCTCCGACCTCATCGAAAAGCTCGGTCGGGAACGGACCTGCGCCAACTCTGGTGCAATATGCCTTGAACACGCCGAATACCTTTCCGACCTTTGTGGGAGGAACAGCGAGGCCCGTGCATGCGCCGCCGACGGTGGTGTTCGAAGATGTCACGAAAGGATATGACCCATGGTCAATGTCGAGAAGCGTGCCCTGGGCACCTTCTGCAAGCATCGGCTTGGTTTCGAGCCAGTTGTTGACGAAATAGGCGGTATTGACAATCTGGAAGCCGCGGAGGAATTCGACAGCCTTGCGGAAATCGTCGTCTTCCTTGTGGGCATCGCATTCATATCCGAGAGACTTGATCTGGGCGATGTGCCTGTCGCGGAGCTTTGCCCAGCGATCCTCGAAATCGGGACGGAGAATATCCCCGACATGGAGCGCATGACGGCTAATCTTGTCCGTGTAGGTGGGACCGATTCCACGGTTTGTGGTTCCGATCTTGCCCTTGCCCATCGACGCCTCGTTTGCAGCATCGAGATACCTGTCAGTAGGAAGGATGAGCACTGCCCTGTCGCTGATGCGGAGTTTCTCGCGCGGATCCACTCCCTGCTTCTCGACCTGCTCGCACTCGCCCTTGAACTCGATCGGGTCAAGCACGACGCCGTTGCCTATGATATTGACGGTACCATCCCGGAAAATTCCGGAAGGGATGCTCCTTG
>CAYTXA010000137.1:0-5503 GCA_964440865.1 uncultured Muribaculaceae bacterium
GACGACATCCCGAAGCTGCAGGAACTGGTACGGACCCTGAGAAAAGCCGGGGCCCGGCTCCACACCGCCCGCAGCCGCAACGACCAGGTGGCCCTGGATATGCACATGTACATGAAGAAGGAAGTCACCGAAATCATGGACCTGCTGATCCAGTTCGAACAGGCCCTGCTGACCATGGCCGAAAAACACCTGAAGACCCTGATGCCCGGCTACACCCATCTGCAGCGGGCACAGCCCATTACGTTCGGCCATCACATGCTGGCCTACTTCAATATGCTGCGCCGGGATTTCCGCCGGCTGCAGGGCGTATGGGAAGGGGCCGACATCATGCCTCTGGGCGCCGGTGCCGTGGCCGGGACCACCCTGCCCATCGACCGGTTCCAGGTAGCGAAGGAACTGCACTTCTCCCAGGTGTACGGCAACAGCATGGACGCCGTCAGCGACCGGGATTACGTGCTGGAATTTTTGAGCTTCGCTTCCACGCTCATGATGCACATGTCCCGGCTCAGCGAGGAAATGTGCCTGTGGTCTTCCACGGAATTCGGCTTCATCGAACTGGATGACGCCTTTGCCACCGGTTCTTCCATGATGCCCCAGAAGAAGAACCCGGACATCTCCGAACTGGTGCGGGGGAAGACCGGCCGGGTGTACGGCCATCTCATGGCCATGCTGACCACCATGAAGGGTCTGCCCCTGGCCTACAACAAAGACCTGCAGGAAGACAAGGAAGGCTTCTTCGATGCCATCGACACCGTGAAGTTCTCGCTGCAGGTGTACCGGGATATGATCCTGACCACCAGGGTGAACGAAGACCGGATGGCGGAAGCAGTCCACAAGGACTTTTCCAACGCCACCGACCTGGCCGATTACCTGGTGCGCAAGGGTCTGCCGTTCCGGAAAGCCCATGCGGTGGTGGGGCAGGCTGTGGCCAAGGCCATTGCCGAACACAAGCTGCTGGGCCAGCTGACCCTGGAAGAATACAAGGAGCTCAGCCCCCTGTTCGAACCGGATCTGCTGGAATGCCTGAAGCCCGAAAACTGCGTGGCAGCCCGGACCAGCTACGGCGGCCCGGCACCCCAGAACAACGCCGAACAGGTGAAGCTGGGCAAAGAAGCCCTGCAGCAGCAGAAGGCCGTTCTGGACGACTTAAAACAAAGATTATAACACCAAAATCGAACCGAAAGAGGACCGTTTGCATGAACGGTCCTTTTTTTGTCATTAAATGGAAAGAAAATGAGAAAAACAGTTGTAAATACCTGGGCTAGCTGATATACTAGCCATATAACAATTTGTTTTCGTGGAATCTTCATCGATTCTTCATGAAAATGCCATTTTCATACTTCCAGGGCTCGCTGCGCATAGCGTACCCCTGGCGGAAAGTCTACATAGGTTGAGCCAAACGAACAAAAACGAAAATTTGTTCGGGGGGGGGGGTACACGCGGTCGTCTGCCCCTTTTATATTTTCATCCAAACCGGAATTAATAAAGTCTAAGAGTATTAGTAAAGAGAGAACCATATCATAAATCTTCATTCCCATGTGTTATACGACATCGAGGGGGATGACGGGTCCCGCAGCGAGGCCATGAGCCTGGAGCTGCTGCGGATGGCGGTTGCAGCCGGCACCACGGACCTGTTCGTCACCCCTCATTGCCATCGAAGGGGTGTGGTCCCCAGCTGGAGCTCCATTACGGAGCGGACCGCAACCCTGCAGCAGAAGGCGAAGGAGGCCGGCATCTCCATTGCCCTCCATACGGGGGCGGAGGTGAGCCTGAATGCCGATACCCTGAACTACCTGCCCGGAGGCGGCAACAAGGACTACTGCCTGGGCGGCACGGCGTACGTATTGGTAGAACTGCTGCCCACCGCGGCGCCGGAAGAGACCTGGAACCTGCTGTACCAGCTGCAGCTGCGGGGCTACCTGCCCGTGCTGGCCCATCCGGAGCGGTACCGGAACATCATGGAGCGGCCCGAAGTGGTCCGCCAGTGGGTGGAGAAGGGAATCTTCCTCCAGAGCAACCTGGGCAGCTTCATCGGCGAGTTCGGCGACAGCGCCCAGGCGAATGTAAGCTGGCTGCAGCAGCGGGGGCTCATCCACTTTCTGGGCAGCGACGCCCATCGCACGGGCTGGCGGACCACGGATACCACCGAGGCCCAGAAGGCCATCCGCGCCCTGCCCGGCGGCACCCAGCTGCTGGAACAAAGTGACCTCCACGCCCGGCTCATCCTGCAGAACAGGTTCTTCTACCCGGAAGTCCCGGCAGAACCGAAAAAGAAGAAAAAGAGCTGGTGGAAGCGGCTGTTTTAAAGCCATATGGTCGAAGTCAGGCGTAAACTTCGACTGCAACCAGTCCTCCCCCTGTGGGGGAGGGGGACCGTGCGGAGCACGGTGGAGGGGTCTGAGGCCGTCAGGCCGAATGAATTTTACGCCGTGCGTGCGATAATCATTCTCCAACTTGAGGTATCGGCTATCGCCGATGACCCCCTACCCGCAAGCGGGTCCTTTCCCCCTTTCAGGGGGACACGGGCTTACCGCTTGTTACGTCTTTTCGTAAAACAGTCCGTTTTTATACCCACCTCTTTTGCTATAATCAAATTGGAATCAAAAACAAGGAGTCCGATTATGCGTAAACACATCCTTGCCATGGCCCTGTGCCTGGCTTCCTTTGCTTTGCCAGCCGCCGCGGCGCCCTATACCCTGCGGCCCGGCGACGAACTGAACATCGTGGTCACCCAGGACCAGGACATCAGCAGCAACCTGCAGAACGCCCAGAACACACCCTACCAGGTGCGTCCCGACGGCACCGTGTCCTTCCCCCTGGTGGGCATCATCAAGGCCAACGGCATGACCGTGGACCAGTTCACCGACTACCTGCGCGAAGGCCTGGCCCAGTACTACGTACAGCCCGACGTCACCGTGAACATCGTGAAGCTGGGCGGCATCCGGGTGCACGTGTTCGGCGAGGTGAAGAAGCCCGGTACCTACGAGCTCACCAAGGGCCACACCATCATGGATGCCCTGGGCGCCTCCGGCGGCTTCACCTGGGATGCCGCCAAGAAGAAGGTGTTCCTCATCCACCAGGATGACACCAACAAGGCCATCAAGATCAATCTGAACAACATGCTGAAGACCGGCAACTTGAAGGACAACCTGGAACTGAAAGAGGGAGACATCCTGTACCTGACCAAGAACGGCCGCATCGACATCGCCCGGGATATTATGCCATTCCTCAGCGGCGCTTACATGATTTCGGAAATCAAGGACAACAACGACTGAGGAAAGGAGAACCCATCTTGAACGAACAGGAAATCGATTTACGAGAACTGTGGACCATCGTCCGCACGAACCAGAAGACCATCGCCAAGATCACCGGGGCTTTCCTGGGCCTGGCCGTGGCGTATCTCATCATCGTACCCAATACGTACCAGTCCACCGCCCTGCTGCGCATCAAGCAGGAACGCGGCCTGGCCAGCTCCGTCCTCAGCGAACTGCCCGTGGGCAACGCCCAGCTGACGAAGCAGAACATGAACACCAACGCGGAGATCCTGAAGAGCCGCCACGTGGTGATCCCGGTCATCGAGCAGACCGAAGAGGAAAAGGACGGCAAATACCCCCGCTACGAAGATTACGTGAAGGACCATATCGTCACGAAGCCTTATAAGGATACGGAAATCCTGGAAGTGGACGTCACCGGCAAAAGCCCGGAACAGGCCCAGCAGGCCAACCAGCTGCTGGTACAGGGGTTCCTGGACCGGCTGACGGAACTGTCCCACGCCGAATCCTCCGCCACCAGGGAATTCCTGGAACAGCGGGTGAAATCCTCCAAAAAGGAACTGGACGACGCCGAGACCAAGCTGAAAGATTACCAGGTGAAGCACAAGATCTTCTCCACCGACAACCAGATGAAGAGTCTGGCAGAGCGGATCACCGAACTGGATAAAGTAAAGGCCCAGAACAAACTGGACATGGAAACGGCCCAAGCCGCCCTGGGATCCATCAACGGCCAGCTCAGCGGTGCCGGCAGTTCCATTGCCGATAGCCCCTCCATCCAGCAGGCCAAGAGCAAGCTGGTGGATCTGGAAGCCCAGAAGGCCGGGTACATCGGCAAATACACCAACGAAAACCCCAAGATGAAAGAAATCAACCGGCAGATTTCGTCCGCCCGCAGCAGCCTGCGCCGGGAAATCTCCGCCATTGTGGCCCAGCAGGCCCCGTCTTCCAGCTCCGTGCAGCAGAAACTGCTGACGGATAAATACACCAACGAGGCCATGATCGCCGTGGCCCGGGGCAAGAACGACGCCATCGACCAGCTGGAAAAGAAAAATGCCGACGAAATCGCCAAGCTGCCCCAGACCCAGCAGGGCTACCTGCAGGTGAAACGGGACGCCGACGTGGCCCAGGAAATCTACGTCATGCTGGCCAAACGGCTGGAAGAAGCCAAGGTGGCCGAAGCCATGGTGCCTACGGAAGTACAGGTGGTGGACGAAGCCACTCTGCCCGAAAAGCCCATCAAACCCCGGAAGCTGCTGACCCTGGTGCTGGCCCTGTTCCTGGGCCTGTTCGGGGGCACCGGCTACACCATCGCCCGCACCCTGCTGAACCGGAAGATCCGCACCGCAGCCGATGTGGAACAGTATCTGGAACTGCCCGTGTTGGGCGTGATCCCCGAAGCCAAATCGGCTTCTGGTAAGAAAGAGGAAGAACAAGGCTTGCTGGCCGGATTGCGGAGGAAATTATGGAAGAAATAAAGCTGATCGTAGCCAATGACCCCAAATCGCCCTTGTCTGAAACCTACCGGGCCATCCGCACGAACCTGCAGTTTGCCCAGGCCGGGGACGCCCTGAAGTTCATCTGCTTCACGTCCAGCGTGCCCGGAGAAGGGAAGAGCACCACCATTTCCAACCTGGCCCTTACGGTGGCCCAGGACGGCAAGAAGGTGCTGCTGGTGGACTGCGACCTGCGGAAACCCGTGCAGCACAAGATTTTCGGCGTCATCAACCAGGGAATCACCAATTGCCTGGCCCAGGGCGTTCCCCTGGCCCAGGTGCTGCACCCCAATGTGTTCCCCAACCTGGATCTTCTGACCAGTGGCCCCGTGCCGCCCAACCCGGCGGAACTCATCGGCAGTGAAAAGCTCAACGACCTGCTGGATAAGGCCGCCGAGGACTACGACTACGTATTCATCGACCTGCCGCCCGTACTGGCCGTGACCGATGCCGCCCTGATGGGCAACCTGTCCGACGGCGTGGTGCTGGTGGTCCGCTCCGGCCTGGTCAGCCCCGAAGAAGTGCAGGAAGCCAAGAAACGCCTGCAGGCCGGCCATGCCAACATCCTGGGCGTAGTCCTGAACGGCGTCCCCCAGCAGCACAAAGGCTACGGCTACGGGTACTATTACTACGACTACTACGACGAGAATCACGAGAAGCATCATAAAAAGAGAGTGAAGAGTGCCTCTCACTCCTAATCCGTAGGGGCTTACCAAGACCGGCCGAAGGCCGTGTCGC
>CAYTXA010000138.1:0-5409 GCA_964440865.1 uncultured Muribaculaceae bacterium
CTGTACCTATTATTTTCATGTTATATGTTTTTCCGGGTGCAAAAATACTGAAAAAGGGGAATCGGAAAGAACCAATGTGGCAAAGTCCTCATATAAGGTATTTTGGAAAGGAAATTGGGGTGAAATCGCGGATACGATGACGAAATCAGGGCGGAAAATTGTACTTTTGTGGAACTTATGAAGAAGTCAAGGAGGCTAATACCGGATTATCTGAGAGGCAAATACCAGCTCCTCGGCACCGTGGTTTTCACCGCATTCTTCTCGCTGGTCTTCATGCTTGTCAGCATCCCCTTTTCCCATAACGCCTGGTTCGCGCTCGGAACCTCCAGCGCCTTCGGCTACACCGCCACATTCTTCTTCCTCAGCCTCCTGGTCGTAGTCGTCAGCAAGAGAGTCCTCTATATGACCCGCAACCACCCGATGACTTTTTTCCAGTATGTCATTTGGGACCTGCTCGAAGCAGTCACGATAGCAATTCTGTATGCGCTGCTTTCGCGCTGGGGAAACAGCAGGGGAATAATTAGCCTCGCTCCGGAAAGCACCTTCATCACGCTCTCCCTCTCCGCGATGGTCTATTGCTTTGTCTCCCTGGTGATCCCTTATATTATCGCCGGGATGTTCTTCGCCATAGTGGAAAGGGACAACACGATCCGGCTCATGAATGCCAACGACGTAGTATCCGACGACCCGCCGGAGGAGAAGCACGAGGCCGAGAAAATAGCTCTCTACGACAACAACGGTTCGCTGAAGCTGTCCGTCAGCCTCTCCCACCTTTTCTACATAGAATCGAGCGACAACTACGTAATCGTCTGGTACTCAGACTCGTCCGACCAACTGAAGAAATACATGATCCGCTGCCGCCTGAAGACCATCGAGGAAAGCTTCCGCGGCAGCAGCCTTGTGAGGTGCCACAGGAAATACATCGTCAACATGGACAAGGTCCAGTCCCTCAGACGCGAAAAGGACGGATACGAACTCGATCTCGAGGACCAGTCCATCCCGTCCATTCCAATCACGAAGACTTACGCGGAGAATGTACTCTCCCGCTTCAACAGCCGCAAGTAGCCCTACCTTATAAGGTTGCCGAGGATGCTGCGGGTGAGCTCGCGCGTTATCGTGCGCGTGGCTGCCCTGGTGGCGCTTCCGGCTGCCTTGCTGACTGCGCTCTGGGAATTCTTGCTGCGCTTCTTGCCGGATACCTTGTTGGATACGGAAGTCCCGACACTGCTGGCTATGCTTGCAGTCACGGCAGTGAACACTGCGGCACCGATTTTCGAAAGCAGTCCTTTGCCCTGCCTGCCGGATTTCTGCTCCTTCTCTTCGGGAGCCTCTTCCGGCTCATCCTGCTGCTGTTCCGTCAGTTCTTCGAATGCGCTCTCCCTGTCCACGGCCTTGTCGTACTTGCCGTAAAGGTCTGAGCTTCTGATGATTGACTCTCTCTGCTCAGGAGTGATGGCTCCGATCTGGCTGAGCGGGAAGAGGATCTTTGCCTTCTGCACGATGCTCGGGGCGCCTTTCTCGTCGAGGAAAGAGACCAGAGCCTCTCCAGTCCCGAGGGAAAGAATGGCCTCCTCGGTATCGAAAGCGGGGTTCGTGCGGAAAGTCTCGGCGGCTGCACGCACGGCCTTCTGGTCCTTGGGCGTGTAGGCCCTGAGGGCATGCAGTACGCGGTTTCCGAGCTGGCCGGAAATTGTCTCGGGAATGTCGCCCGGATTCTGGGTCACGAAATAGATACCCACTCCCTTGCTCCTGATGAGCCTTACGACCTGCTCGATCTTGTCGAGCATCGCGGGGGAAGTGCCGTCGAAGAGCATGTGGGCCTCGTCGAAGAAGAATACCAGTTTCGGGAGAGGACGGTCGCCGACTTCAGGCAGCTTGGCGTAGAGGTCGGACATGAGCCAGAGCAGGAATGTCGAATAGAGCTTGGGCTGGAGCATGAGCTTGTCAGCCGCGAGCACGTTCATGATGCCCTTGCCGTCCTTTGTCTGCAGAAGGTCCATGACATCGAATGCCGGCTCGCCGAAGAAGATGTTCCCTCCCTGATCCTCCAGGGAAAGGATATCGCGCTGGATGGCTCCTATGCTGGCCGAGGAGATGTTCCCGTAGCGCGTCCTGTACTCGGCAGCGTGCTGGCCGACATAGTCCAGCATGGCACGCAAATCCTTGATGTCCAGCAGCAGAAGCCCCTTGTCGTCAGCAATGCGGAAGACGATGCTGAGAACGCCCTCCTGCGTCTCGTTTAGTCCCATGAGCCTGGAAAGCAGCATCGGCCCCATGTCGGAAATTGTCGTGCGCATCGGATGTCCCTGCTCCCCGAAAACGTCGAAGAAGCGGGTGGGGCAGCCCTGGAACTGCGGATTCTCGATGCCGAACTCGGGCATGCGCTTCTCGATGAATCCGGAAAGCTTTCCGCTCTGGCTGATTCCGGAGACATCGCCCTTCATGTCGGCCATGAAGCAGGGGACTCCCGCCTGGCAGAATGTCTCGGCGAGGACCTGCAGGGTTACGGTTTTTCCGGTTCCGGTCGCGCCGGCGACCAGCCCGTGACGGTTTGCCATGGACCCGACCATGCTGATCGGTCCGTTTTCGCAATGGGCGATGTAGAGCCCGCGTTCTTTGTCAAGCATTGTGTTTCCTGTTTTTGAGGATGAAGAATGTTACGAGAGATACAAGGAAGATGATGCATCCGAGGATGTAGTTGAGGTCATATCCGAACGAGAACCCGACCTTGTCCACGACGATGAATGTCAGGGTCACCGCCGTCATGAAGCAGGCAGGGATCAGCGTAACGACGTACCAGCTGCCCTTCTTTTCCTTTGTCAGCCAGGCGGTTATGGTCCAGAGCGTGAACACTGCCAGCGTCTGGTTGGCCCAGCCGAAGTAGCGCCAGATTACGTTGAATCCGTCCGCGTCGGCGACGTTGAACCAGAGGAACAGCGCGACGGCAACGAAGATCGGGAGGCTGATCGCGAGCCTCTTGGGGACGGGCTTCTGGTTTATGTGGAGGGCGTCCGCGATGATGAGCCTTGCGCTGCGGAGTGCGGTGTCGCCGGAAGTGATCGGGGCCGCCACCACGCCGAGGATCGCCAGGATTCCTCCCAGCAGACCAAGCCATCCTTCGGAAACCGCAGTGACTACTTTCGGGGCGGAAGCCGTGATGTCGGAACCGACCTGGGCGGCTCCTCCGTCGAAGAAGAAGTATGAGGAAACGGCAGCCCAGACGAGTGCTACGAGCCCTTCAGTGATCATAGCTCCGTAGAATACCGGCCTTCCGAGGGTCTCGCTCTTGATGCAGCGTGCCATAAGCGGGCTCTGGGTCGCATGGAACCCGCTGATAGCGCCGCAGGCGATGGTGATGAAGAGGCAGGGGAATACGGTCTGGTCTCCCACGAGGGTCTTCATCCCGCCCTGTCCGTCAGAGACTTGCGGTATTCCGAGCCCGTTCCATATTTCGGGAATCGACGGCCAGTGGACAAAGAGCCCGACCATCAGGGCAATTGCCATGAATATGAGCGAGAATGCGAAGATCGGGTAGATCTTTCCGATGATCTTGTCGATCGGAAGCATGGTCGCGAGGACATAATATAGGAATATGACCACAGCCCAGAACATGAACGCCTTGATTGTCCCGTCGCCGGCGATGTCCCGGAGAATCTCGGCAGGGGAGTAGACGAATACGGCCCCGACGAGGATCAGGAGCAGGACGGAGAAGACGAGCATGACGTTCTTTGTCCCGTTTCCGAGATATGTGCCCACGAGCTCGGGGAGGTTTGCGCCCCCGTGCTTGACGGAGAGCATGCCGGAGAAATAGTCATGGACAGCGCCTGCGAAGATGCATCCGAACACTATCCAGAGATATGCCGAGGGGCCGAACTTTGCGCCCATGATCGCTCCGAAGATGGGGCCTGTGCCGGCAATGTTGAGGAACTGGATCATGTAGACCTTCCATGTCGGCATGGGGATGAAGTCTACTCCGTCGCGCTTGGCGATGGCCGGTGTCGGTCTTGCGGGGTCTGGACCGAAAATTTTTTCGACTGCCTTGCCGTAGATCAGATAGCCCAGAATCAGGGCAATGATGCTGATAATGAATGAATACATTCTTTTGTCAAGTTTAGAGTTAACAAAGTTAACAAAGAAATTGTAAAAATTTTTCGTCCAGGGCTTGCAGAGTGGAAAAATTTACGTATCTTTGCAAACGCTATCAGGGAAAACAACTGAAGCCGAAATTGGTGCGGTAGTTCAGATTGGTTAGAATGCGGGCCTGTCACGCCTGAGGTCATGGGTTCGATCCCCATCCGCACCGCTTAAGCCTCCGAGAAATCGGAGGCTTTTTCGTGTCCTTCTATGTGCGAAGATTTTTGCGACTAAATGATAATTTCCAGTGCCAAATAGGCAGGAAATCATGCCAATTTTTCAGCCAAAAGGACAATTTGTCCGGGAAAAGCCCTGAAATGAGCTTTTCCGGCACAAGGCACGGCAATTGATATTTCTCCTGGTGTCCGCATCGGAGGCGGGGCCCGAAAGGCCAGGGATCCGAAAGGGTCTCGAGCTCTCGAGGGAGCCGCTCCGGACGGACAGACAAAATAGTTGGACAATTAAAATATAGGAGATTATAACTATGTTACCTACCAGAAGAAATAACCAAGTTTGGTTCCCGGACTTTTTCAATGACTTTTTCGACAACAATTGGCTTGACCGTCCGAGCTATACAACTCCGGCAATCAATGTATTAGAAAAAGACAATGCCTACGAGCTCCAGGTTGCGGCTCCTGGCATGAACAAGAATGATTTCCACATCTCTCTTGACAATGAGGGCGACCTTGTGATCAAGATGGAGAAGAAATGCGAGAACAACGGCAAGGAGAACGAGCACAAGAACGGACATTGGCTCCGTCGCGAGTTCTCTTACGAGAAATCCCAGCAGACTCTGGTACTTCCCGAGGATGCTGACCGCGAGAAGATCTGCGCAAAGATGGAAAACGGAGTGCTGACCGTGAGCGTTCCGAAGCTTGCGCCCAAGGCTCAGGAGAACAGCACAAAGGTCATCGATATCCAGTAACCGGATAGCTGGTCTGACAAGATTTGTTATCTGAATTGGCTTATGAGGCCGACCCAATAGGGCCGGCCTCTTTTTTTGTGGGTATATTGGCCCGGGGGACTCCGCTTCGCTCCGGCCCCTCCCATTGTCTGCTTCGTCCCGCTTCGCGGAACTCGCATCCAACGGGCCCCGTCCCCCTATACTTGTCCAAGCCCCCGGACCCATATACCCATCCTTCAAAGCCTCAAACAACTATTTTTCCGATGGCGATTCACGTGACGGAGGGGATGGTCTCCGAAGGCGTGTGCACCCCCGCACACGGGCAGGGGGTATTCTAAGACTTTTGCAAGTCTTTTTTGAAAAAAGTGACA
>CAYTXA010000139.1:0-1967 GCA_964440865.1 uncultured Muribaculaceae bacterium
TAGACGCGAAGCGGCTATGACTGCGAGTTCCGCAGCATAGGCGTTTTCCCGCCGGGCAGGCAGGCACGCCGAAGCCAGGAGCACCAGCCACTCCCCGGCCGGCAACGGGAAAAGGACGGAAGGCTAGAAGTGGTAGGCGAAGCCGGCGCCGAAGGTGAAGAACCAGCGGAGCGAACGGCTTTCCTTCAGCGGACGGACCTCAGGCTCCAGCGACTTCGGGCCAACGGCGGGATCATAGTTCGACTTGCAGCTGACCAACGTGCGGAGAGGACTGTAGTGGAAAGCAGGCATGAGCTTCAGGTCGAAATGCCATACGCGGAAATTCAGGTCCATTCCGGCATCGAACGTAAGCGCCATGCTATGAGGCTTTTCCGTCCACTGATATTCATACCCGCCAGGAATAGACATCCATGAAACAGACGTGCTCTCCCCCGCCATGTACCCGGGCGTCACCCCGGCATAGAACTCGATCCTGTCGAAAAGATTCATCAGGAAAGAAGCAAAAGCATCCTTTGCAAGGTCACCTAACGATGAATAATAATTTTGGGAAATCGTCCCTGCAGCGCCATACGCCCCGCTCTCCAGACGTTCGGACGAGCTCCTGGAACGAGAACGCCACGTCAGCGCAACCGGAAATCCGAAATAATTGTCAACGTCGACTATCGAAGACATGTACTGAAAACCTGCCCTGTAGCCGAACCCGCCGAAAAAGCTATGCCCATAGTGGATCCCGACCATGGTCCCGTCAGCCCCCATGCCCTTGTACATCGAGACAACACCCTGTACGGTAGCGAAAACCTCATCACTCTCCACAATCTTCTGCGCACTCGCAGAAACCCCCAGCAGAATCGCCGCCAGGAAAGCCACAGAATGCTTGATATTCATATCTTGATATTCATTGTCTACTTTCTGACATGGAGACCACACTCCCTGTGGTCAGGATCCTCCCACCACCACCTGCCGGCACGGATATTCTCCCCGGGCTTCACGGCGCGGGTACACGGCTGGCAGCCGATGCTAGGGAAACCCTGCTCATGGAGCTTGTTGTAGGGGACGGCATTTGCATGGATATAGTCCTTCACCTGCTGCTCCGTCCAGAGAATCAGCGGGTTGAGTTTCACGACATCGTCTGCGCTGTCATACTCGACCATCTGCATGTTCGCCCTCGTGACGCTCTGCTCGCGGCGAAGCCCGCTTATCCACACGTCAACCCCCACAAGCGCCCTCTTGAGGGGCTCGACCTTACGGATATTGCAGCACAGGTGGCGCAGCTCCACGCTGTCGTAGAACAGATTGATCCCATGCTCGCGGACCATCTCCTGAACCTTGTGGAAGTCAGGGAAATACACCTCCAGCTTTATGCCGTAGGTCATGTTCGTCCTGTCTATGAGCTCATAAGTCTCGGGAAACTGACGGCCCGTATCGAGCGTGAAGATCCTGGCATCCTTGCGTATCTTGACCATCATGTCCGTAAGAGCCTGATCCTCATAGCTGAGACTCGAGGAAAGCGCAGCATGTCCGGCAAACTCGGTGAGGAAGAAGCCGAGAGCCTTTTCGGGCTCCCCATGAAGGAACTGCCCGTTCCATTTCGCGGCAAGAGCAACTTTCTCCTCCCGTGGCAGCGACCTGAAATTCTCCATGGCTACTCCTCCACAATCATTCCGGCTCCAAGAGTATCATTCGAGCCCTCATCGATGAAAATGAGGCTTCCCATCCTCCTGTTGTCGCAGTAATTGTCGTAGACAAGAGGCTGCGCCGTCTTGATGTGGACACGGGCTATGTCGTTCATAGTCAGGCTGTCCACACCGGTCAGCTTCTGCTGCGTGTTTATGTCGATCTTGTACTCGATCTCCTTGACAATGCCGACAGTCTCCTGCGTCGAGTGGCGGATGACATAGCGGGCCCCGGGACGGAGCGCGCTGGAGCGGAACCAGCAGACATTCAGGTGGAAATCCTGGCCTACCATT
>CAYTXA010000139.1:1977-5405 GCA_964440865.1 uncultured Muribaculaceae bacterium
GGAAACGATAACGTCCCCGCGGCTTATGTCGATGTCATCCTTCAGCGTGATGTCCACGGACTCCGGAGTGACGGCAGAATCCAGGCTCTTGTCGCCAAGGTAGATGCCCGTGATCTCGGACTCCATCTCGGAAGGATAGACCCGGACCTTGTCCCCTACCTTTATTGCACCCTCGGCAAGCCTTCCGGCATAGCCCCTGAAATCAGGGAACTTGCTGGAAATGGGACGGATGACATACTGCACCGGAAGCCGCATGCGATCCTGCGCCTCCTCCGGAAGCTGAACTGTCTCGAGATAGTCGAGCAGGGCCTTGCCGGTGTACCAGGGCATGTTCGTGGACTTGTTCACGACATTGTCGCCGAGCTTGGCGGAAATCGGGATGAACGCTACATGGCCGAGGCTCAGGCTGGAAGACATCTTCCTGTAGTCCGACACGATCTTGTCGAACACCTCCTCCGAGAAATCCACGAGGTCCATCTTGTTGACGCAGACGACAACCTCCTTGATGGCAAGAAGCGATGCCACATAGCTGTGGCGGATTGTCTGCTCCATGATCCCATGGCGGGCATCCACGAGGATCACGGCAAGGTCCGCTGTGGATGCGCCCGTGACCATGTTCCTGGTATACTGGATATGCCCCGGAGTGTCGGCAATGATGAACTTCCTCTTCGGGGTCGCAAAATAGCGGTAGGCCACGTCTATGGTTATTCCCTGTTCCCTCTCGGCACGAAGGCCGTCGGTCAGCAGAGCGAGGTTGACTTCCTCGTTTCCACGGCTCCTGGAGGCCTGTTCCACGGCCTCGAGCTGATCCTCGAATATAGACTTGCTGTCATAGAGAAGACGGCCGATCAGCGTGCTCTTGCCGTCGTCCACGCTGCCCGCTGTGGTGAAGTGCAGCAGCTGCATGTCCAGGTATCCTTTGGTATTTTTTGTTTCCATGTAATTCTTCTGTTAAAAATATCCCTGCTTCTTGCGGTCCTCCATGGCGGTCTCGGACCTCTTGTCGTCGGCACGCCCTCCCCTCTCCGTGACACGGGAAGACGCGATCTCGTTGATGATGTCTTCCACGGTATGGGCATGGGAAAGAGTAAGGCCGGTACAGGTCACGTCGCCGATAGTCCTGCAGCGGACCTCCTTCTCGACGACGGTCTCCTCGGGACGGCGCTTGATGATATCAGGCTCTGCAGCAAGCCATTGTCCGTCGCGGAGGAAGCACTTGCGCTTGTGGGTGTAGTACAGGCTCGGAAGGGTTATGCCCTCCTGGTAGATATACTGCCAGACGTCCATCTCCGTCCAGTTGCTGATAGGGAACACGCGGAAATGCTCGCCCATGTTCTTCTTGGCATTGTAGATGTCCCAGAGCTCAGGGCGCTGGTCCTTGGGGTTCCACTGGCCGAACTCGTCGCGGAAAGAGAAAATCCTCTCCTTGGCGCGGGCCTTCTCCTCGTCACGGCGTGCTCCGCCGCAGGCAGCGTCGAACTTGTACTTGGCGAGAGTATCGAGCAGCGTCACAGTCTGGAGTTTGTTGCGGCTGGCGTTGTAGCCGGTTTCCTCCTTGACGCGCCCCTGGTCGATGGACTCCTGCACGGACCCCACGATGAGGTCGCACCCGAGTTTCTTCACCAGATTGTCACGATATTCTATGGTTTCCGGGAAATTGTGTCCCGTATCGATATGTACAAGCGGGAACGGAATCTTTGCCGGATAGAATGCCTTCCATGCGAGATATGTGAGCACGATGGAATCCTTGCCTCCGGAGAAAAGGATGCAGGGTCTCTCGAACTGTGCAGCCACTTCCCTGAGTATGTAGATGGACTCGGCCTCGAGCTCTCTCAGATGAGTAATGTGTTGGCTCATAGCTTATGAAATCAAATGAATCTTGCAAATTTAATAAAATCAGCTGAATACTCCTTCGAGGTATTTGCGGGTCAGCTCCTCGCGCGGATTGCGGAACATCTCATTCGCCTCTCCCGTCTCGATCACTTCTCCGAGATAGAGGAAAACAGCGTAGTCGGCGATCCTGAGCGCCTGCCTCAGGGTATGCGTCACCATGATGATGGAATAGTCCTTCTTCAGCTTGACGAACAGATCCTCCACAGTCTTGCTGGACACCGGATCGAGGGCACTCGTAGCCTCGTCCGCCAGAATGAAATCCGGCTCCACGGCAAGGCTCCTGGCAAGGCACAGCCTCTGCTGCTGCCCGATCGAAAGCCGGTTGGCGGAGCTGTGGAGCCTGTCCTTGACCTCGTCCCAGAGGCCAACGGCGGAGAGATATTTCTCGACGACCTCCTGCATCTCCTTCTGGCCGCGATGCATTCCATGGAGCTTGCACCCATACGCCACATTGGAATAGATCGACATCGGAAGCGGGCTCGGACGCTGAGGCACAAGCCCAATGCGGCGTCGGAGCTCTATGAGGTCCGCGTCCTTCGCATGGACAATGTCCCTGTCCCCGACAAGGATGCTGCCCGATGTCCTGACCCCGTCTATGTTGTCCGTCAGGCGGTTGAGGCTCTTCAGCAGAGTGCTCTTCCCGCATCCGGATGGCCCTATGATGCAGGTTATCTTGTTCCGGGGGAACGTGAGGTTTATGTTCCGGAGGATCTCGTGCCCGTCGATCGAAAGGCAGAAGTCCTTCACCCTCATTGAATTGTCGTTGTTGTCAGAATTCATGTCCTCCTAAAGGTTATCCTTTGTAAACTTTTTCGTTATCCACCTTCCGCAGAAGCTCAGGATCAGCACTATGACCGTCAGCACGAGGGCTGCGGCATAGGCCCTGTCCGGGAAAAGGCCAGGCATGGTGATCCAGTTGAAAATCGCGAGCGGGAGCGTCGCCGCCGGATCCGACAGGCTTTGCGGGATGGAATCCGCAAAGCCGGCCGTGAACATTACCGCCGCAGTATCGCCGATAGCCTTGCCGACCGCAAGCAGCACGGCCGTAGTCATCCCCGGGAGCACGCTCCTGAGTACTACCTTGACTGTCTCCCACTTCGTTGCGCCTAGAGAATAGATAGCATCGATCATCTCGTCAGGGACGCTCTTCGAGATTTCGTCTCCGCTACGGATCATCATCGGGATCATCAGGAAAACCGTCACGAGTATTCCTCCCAGAAGCGACGCCCTCATCCCCACAAGTACCATTATGGAAAAGGCAAAGGCGCCGTAAACAATTGACGGAATGCCATATAGCACATCGTACACGAGACGCGCGAAATACGAGAGCGGATGCTGGCGGCGAAGGTACAGGTTCATGTAGAACACCACCGGTATGGAGATGACGGCGGCGATGAAGGTCGACGGGACAACGACCAGAAGAGATCCTACAATTGCATTGAGAAAGCCTCCGTCATTTGCAGTGTTCCACTCTTTCCCGGGAACCTTCGTTATCATATCCCAGGATATCGAGCCAATGCCCTTGACAAAGATTG
>CAYTXA010000140.1:0-5350 GCA_964440865.1 uncultured Muribaculaceae bacterium
TAGGGAAGCGGAAAAGGTTTTAAACATGCATTCCTCCTACCCTTAGGTCGGACCAGGGAGCGCGAAAAGGTTTTAGGTGCTACTTCCTCTGACCTATCGCTCTCGAATGGTAAAAGATTAGGCCAATCATGTGATGCTAAATCGTTATTACCAGCTTGAATGGCGAAATTTCCGACCAGGTGGGAGAGGTTTGCGGTTTTTCCCCGCTCACCTGGTAGAATTCCCGACCATTTAAGTGAGATTTCGGCCTTTACCTCGCGCACCTGGCAGGATTTCTTACCAGTCGAGAGAAACTAAATCGTTATTTCATACTCAAATGGTTGAACTCTTCGCCATTTGGGCGGAGTCAAGGGGTGTTGAGGTGAGGTGGGAGGAGTCCTCCGGTTTCGGAGAGGAAGGCGGTGTCTAGGGATGAGTCCGCTGTAGCTCGGGGAGAAGCCCGCCGACGCTCGGGAAGGGGGAGCGTCGGCTAGGAGGATGGGGGCACCGCTCCGCTCGGAGACGAGGAACGGCTGCTACAGCGAACGCTGCTGGGAGCTCAGGGAAACGGCTCTCCTCGCGCTTGCTATTGCCATGCTGGGACGGGGAGGAGATCTGGGACAGGGCGGACGGAGGGCGGTGTGGCCTAGGGAGCGGGGCAACAATAGTGGCCTAGGGAACGGGGCGACAATAGCGGTCTAGGGGACGGGGTCGTAGCCGGAGCCACCGCCGGGGTGGCAGCGGAGGATGCGCTTGAGGCTGAGCCAGAAGCCTTTGATTGGGCCGTATTTGCGGAAGGCCTGGAGGGCGTATTCGCTGCAGGTGGGGGTGAAGCGGCAGGATGGCGGGGTGTAGGGGGAGATGCAGGTGCGGTAGAAGAGGATGAGGAGGACGAAGGGGGCGTTCAGAATCTTCTTCAGTATGTCTGTTGTCTTGCTCATCTCTGGGGGGTTGTCTTGGCGTCTGCGGCGTAGGTGGAGTCAGAGGCGCCGGAGGGTATGGCGGTGTTTGTGGGAACGGCGGTGTCGGAGGGTAAGGAAGAGCCGGCAGGTACGGTAGAGGCGGGGAGGTCGGAACCAGTGGGAGCGGCAGCGGCGGCGATGGTGCGGAGGGCAGCTTCGATGCGGGCGGCGATTTCGGCGGAGGGCAGGATTTCGCGGGCGGTGTAGATGAAGAGGATGTCGATGCCGGTGGCGGCTGGGGCGGAGGCGACATTGGCGGCCGCAGCGGGAAAGGGGGAAGCGGTTTGGGCGGATGCGGCAGCGGGGGCGATGGTCGGAGCGAGGGCGGCTATGGCGGCGTCGGAGGGTGCTCCGAGAAGGAGGGCCTTGCGGAGGCGGTAGGACTCGCGGATGCGGCGCTTGAGGAGGTTGCGCTTGACGGCACGCTTGAAGTTACGCTTGGGAACGGATACCATGATGCGGTTGTAGGGAAGCCCATTGCCGGCGAGCCAGCAGTAGCGGATGCATCCCTCATTCCCATACTTCCCCTTCGACATCAGCCGGTTGATGTCGGCCTTGAGGAAAATCCTTTCCTTCTTCGGAAGAGTATTCGGAACAGCTTTGTCCAAGGCTATCCGTTCTTCTGGAGATACTGCTCGACGGCGGCGGCAACCGAAGGAGCCTCCGGAGTCGGCGCATGGATAGCGACCTCGATTCCTTCCTCCTCGAGAGCGGCAGCAATGTGCTTCCCATAGGCGAGGAACTTGAGGTTTCCCTGCTTGAAGTCCGGGAAATTCTCCTTCAGGCTCCTTAGGTCGAAAGGATTGTAGAACACGAGCATGTCGAAGGCAGACAGGTCCACGTCGTGGAGGTCCTGCGAAACAGGCTTCACGAAAGCGGCAGTGTCATATTTGAGCCCGGCCTTCTCGAATGCATTGGCCATCTGCTCGTTCTTGCTGGACTCTGTGGTCGTGATCAGGAACTTCTCGTCCTTGTGGCGTGCAGTCACGAGGGCGAGCACGGAATCCGGAGTTCCGGTGCCGAAGAAAATTTTCCTCTTGCGGAACACGATATGCTTCTGGAGATACACTGCAACGGCCTCGGTCGTGCAGAAATATTTCATCGTATCGGGAATCTTGATTCTCAGCTCATCGCATATCTCGAAAAACGCATCTATCGTGTGCCTTGCGGAGAAAACAATGGCAGTGTAGGCAAGGATATCGACGCGCTGGGCGCGGAACTCCCTGGATGTCAATGGCTTGATGAGGAAGAAAGGCCGGAAGGAAAACTTCACGCCATATTTCTTGGTCAGCTCTTCGTAAGGGGCCAGATCGCGCGGAATGGCCTGGGAAACAAGGATATTTTCCATTTTCATAGTCATTTTATGAACTCTGCCGAGTACAGCACTGCGGTTGGCAGAATTTCAAGCACGCAAAGGTACAAAAAAGCCATGAAAACGCCACACTCGTCCGCCAGAATTTGCCCAGCTGAGAAGAGATAGCCGGCCCAGAAAGCCGCCATCTCGATGATGCATATATTCCTGATTATCAAGTCTCCAGCTCCAAAAAGAGAAAGCAGCCCCACGCTTGCGCCGAGCGTCAGGACCGCCACCGTGGCCCAGTTCCCGAGAGCCCTGTGGGCGATGCCGGCATTGTCCTCCCTCCGCCGGCTTTTCGGAGCCAGTATATGGAAAATGGCGGAGCGCAGCAGCAGGAATCCTGCGAGAGCGCCCAGAAGCGCCAGGCTGTAGTATCCGGCATCGAGCCCCTCAACTACCCCGGGCACCCACAGCCTGTACCTCGAAGCTATAAGCACGATCCCCAGCCCCGCTATGAGCCCGATCTCATTTCGGTCGCGCGTCGTCCCGACATTTGCCTCCAGACCGGCAGCCGTCCTCCACCGCGTCATCCCGCCCAGAAGAGTCGGCAGCAGCCGGAGAAGCCTCGTCGCATAGAGAATCGCCACGACAACGAAAACCGCCGCCATGATCCTGTTTATGAGGAAGTCCCCCCAGAGCATCCGGGCCCCCGCAGCCTCTTCCGGCCCCGTGGGCAGCAGGAGCGTCCCCGAGCGAAAAGCCTCGCCGGCGCTCCGAAGCGTGTCTGGAGTGAACAAATCCATCAGTTGCCCCTCTTGGCCATGACATAGCCCATGTCCCAGAGCAGAGACACCACCTTGTCGCGCAGGTCCCCCTGCACCGTGATCTCCCCGTCCTTGACCGTGCCGCCGACACCGCACCTGACCTTCAGCTCCTTGCCGAGAGCCTTCAGTTCATCCTCCGACCCGCGGAACCCCGTCACGAGCGTCACGACCTTCCCGGCCCTGCCGCTGCGCTCCAGCAGGATGCGCAGCTTCTGCTTCCCGGCAGGGACAACCTCGGCGGCCTCCTTGTGGCTCTCATCATTGTATTGGAAGTCCGGATTCGTGGGATAGACGACTCCCAGACGCTTTTTCCAGTCGTTCGATTGCATTTTCCCCAAAATATTTCTATTGCAAAGATAGCGAATCTCTTCTATCTTTGCCATTCAATGGCTCCCGCCGGTGGCGGGACAAATCGGACGATATGGACAAAAGAAAATTCAGACTCTGGAATCATATCGTGGCTGCGGCAGTCCTGCTGATTTCCTCATTCACGTATCTTTCCACGATCGAATCCTCCGCATCCTTCTGGGATTGCGGCGAATTCATTGCATCATCCTACAAGCTCGAAGTAGGACACCCCCCGGGAAACCCGACATTCCAGCTCATAGCCCGCTTCTTCACGATGTTCGCGGGTCCCGAACATGCTGCCATCGCGGTCAACGCGATGAGCGCCCTGTGCTCGGGCCTGACGATATTCCTCCTCTACCTGACCATCGTATGGTTCGCAAGGAGGGCAGTACGCCCTGACGAGAAGGGCGAATACACTGTGGGACAGGCAATTGCTATCTACGGCGCAGGTGTTGTGGGCGCCCTTGCCTACTCGTTCTCGGACACGTTCTGGTTCAACGCAGTCGAAGGCGAGGTCTATGCCATGTCGTCCCTGTTCACGGCACTGGTATTCTGGTGCATGACAAAGTGGTACGACCAGGCGGACGAGCCGCACGCCGACCGGTGGATTGTGCTCATAGCCCTGCTCATGGGCCTGAGCATCGGAGTCCACCTGCTGAACCTGCTGACAATCCCGGCAATGGTGTTCATGTTCTACTACCGCAAGAGGGAAGACAAGCCCTACACTGCGTGGGAATACGTGAAGATCATGCTGGTGTCCGTAGTGATCCTCGCCGTCGTCCTGTTCGGCGTCATCCCATGGACCCCGAAGCTCGCGGCCCTCTTCGACCGCCTCTTCGTCAATGCCCTGGGTCTGCCGATCAACTCCGGCGCCGCCTTCTTCATGGTCGCCGTGATAGCGCTCTGCTTCTGGGGATCCCTCAAGTTCTACGACAAGGGCAAGGTCTTCTGGACCACTGCAACCCTCTCGCTGACAGCGATCCTCGTGGGATTCTCGCTGTTCAGCATCGTGGTCATACGCTCCTCCGTCAACCCGCCTACCAACGAGAACCAGCCGGACGACATGTACGCCCTGCTGCGCTACCTGAACCGTGACCAGTACGGAAGTGCGCCGCTCCTTTACGGACAGTATTTCGGCGCCCCGTACTCCGACCTGAAGGCAACGCCCTACTGGGTCGAGACGGAAGACGGAAAGTACAAGAAGGTCAAGGGTCCTGTCGAGGCTTCCTACACTCCCGCCGGGAAGATGCTCTTCCCCCGCATGTGGGACAACCAGCAGGACAGCTACATCGCTTTCTACCAGTCATATATGAAGGGCAAGGGCACCACTGTCGACGGCTCGAAGTACAGAAAGCCGACGATGTGCCAGAACCTGTCGTTCTTCTTCGACTACCAGCTCGGGTGGATGTACTGGAGGTATTTCATGTGGAACTTCGCCGGAAGGCAGAACGATATCCATTCCCCCGTGCCCGGAGACCTCTTCTACGGCAACTGGGAGAGCGGAATCGGGCCTCTCGACAGGGCCCGTCTCGGCGACCAGAGCGATGCCCCCGACATCCTGGCCCACAACAAGGGCAAGAACCACTACTACCTTCTCCCGCTGCTTCTCGGACTGCTGGGACTCTTCTTCCAGTTCGACAGGGACAAGCGCGGATGCTGGGTGACATTCCTGCTCTTCTTCATGATGGGAATAGCCATCGTGCTGTATCTCAATCAGCCGCCCTACCAGGTGCGCGAAAGGGACTATGCCTATGCGGGCTCGTTCTACGCCTTCGGCATATGGATAGGCCTCGCCGTGCCGGCAATCTGGTCGTGGCTCTCCGGCAAGCTTCGCACGACTGCGACAGCTGGCGTCGTGACAGCAGTATGCCTCTTCGTGCCTGCCCTCATGTGCGCCCAGAACTGGGACGACCATGACCGCAGCCACCGCGCCACCGCTG
>CAYTXA010000141.1:0-5343 GCA_964440865.1 uncultured Muribaculaceae bacterium
ACTTAATAATGTGTGATAACATATTTGCCTCCAGACGCGTCTATAATGTTCTTTCGAAAGAACGGAAGCAATGCTAATGCAGAATCAATTTGAGGAGACCTAACAACATAATAATCCTCGTGCTCCTCAACACTAATCTGATACTTCTTCATTATTGCTCGATACTTCCCACTTTCGCTTGCAATTACCTTCAATTGATCGTTCGTAAGGTTCTTAAAATGCTCGAAAGTGTAAATATACCTCGATCCGGTTGAATCTCTGGGGTCTTGAACAAGCTCCGCGCCAAAGTATTTTTTCGTCATTTGGTAGTAAGAGCGATAATATGAGAGAGAGTCTAACATTTCGTTTGTCTCCCTTAAAAGAGCATTAACATATGCAACGAATTCTTCTGAATTCATCTCTTTCTCGCCTGCCTTAAAAATGTGATCACGCGTGAGAATCGTCTGAGTCTTTGATGTGTCCGATTGTGTTAATGACTCAATAAAATCATCTCTCTCTTCTAGTCTCTTAATTAATCTATTATTCGATATAGAACTCACAAATGAGAACACAGTAGCTATCATCGCAATGCTGCTTACGATAGTCAAATATGCCCTATTTCTTCGATGATTATTCATTAACAGATTATTCTCTATAGAAGAACGATCTGCCGTAGAATTGAAATCTGTATTATTGTTGGTATTATTATTCATTGGATGAAACTGTTACAGGGATAGATAACAACTCTCGTAATTCGTCAATCGTGAACGTCCTCTCTCGCTCAATTTTTGTGCGTTCTTCTACGAGATCACGTTGGTGTTCAATTTGAAGTTGCATCTTCTCGAACTTCAAATCTTCAATCTGAGACTCATATTCGCGAAGTCTCATATGATAACCAATGAAATAACAGGCTCCCCCGACTATGCTTGCTACAGTAAGGTATGACGCAATAACACCGCCAACACTATCAAATAATTTCTTTGACTGAGCTGGCGGCTGACTATAATTGTTATTCTTCTTTTTTCCCAATCTACAAGAGTCTTAAATAATGAAAATAGACCACTTGATCCTGATTCCTACACTACTAGTTCTGGTATTCTCTGACTAATTCTTCAACAATGTAATTATCTCCGTAAAGGTACAGACCAGTCTTCTCGTCATGGAAACGCCGGCAGGTATTGCTCTTATAGAAGATATCCAGCGCATCCGTCAATGAGATGTGGAAGCGCTCGGACATTTTAACTACGATACAACCTATCCGGTTCCAGCGGATGATATTGCGTACTTGTTTATGTTCTTCTGCACTCATAATGCAATCACCTCCTTGAAAGAAAGATACTTTTCAATGACTTCCTGATTCAGGATGCAAATCTGGTTGTTTGGCTGATGTTCGGAAAGGCGGGAAAGCGCCGTCTCTTCGTCCATCAATCCAAGCGAGAACAGGTTGACAGTATCGACGACGCGATCATTTGCAATGCCGCCCTCGATAATGTCATACTCCGCCCAAGGCTTCAATCCGTTCCTGCTATCAACGATGAAATGAAGCCAATTCCTGTCGTATGCCGGAAAGAGCAGATAGCGATACTCTTTAATTGCTGATTCCCGGTCAAACTCATAAACGTTCAACACGCCTGGTTCTTTGTGTGAGTCAGCCTGACGTGCGGCCCACTCCTCGGCCTGTTCCTTTAAATCCGTCAAATAGAATCCCCGGCCGAAATCCAGGTCCGGCCTGCCGAAATCACATAGCGGGTGCTCTACCCGTACGGTAGCTCCATGATAAAGAATCATTTCTGCCCCTCCCAGCGCTTTAAGGTTTCAATCATTCCAGCGGTCACATTTGCGCGGCTCTCCGTATGAAGCACATCATAATGTGGAATAATATAGTTCTCAATCATTCCAACGGCTTTCATCCGCTCGTAAACCTCCGCATAATCCATATTAAGCTTATCCGCGACATCTTCGATACAAGATGCCACGAAACTCATCAAGATCTCCTGGTCTTTGCGTTGAATCAACGTGCTCATAGCAATGCAAATATACTCAATTACTTTAAGTCAACCTAATCCACACTCCATGATCATAACTTACATACCGCGGACAAGAACGAATCCCTATCTTCCTCCCACCTGCTTAATACTCGATGATCAGAAAAGTCAAGCTCAGGTAAACCGAGAAACCGTAAAATATTTTGCAGGAAGGCGTTCATTCTATTCTTTGCATCGGAAGCATTGACTTTAATCGCTATCTCTTTATCATCAATTACGCCCTTCAGGTGATTGAAGTTACAATCTGCCGTTAGAAAAGAGTAATGCTCTGATTCCAATATCCATGAAGCTCCCATCTCATTTAGACATACAGGGCTCTGATAATATCTTGGCGAATGGATAATAATTGTGAGAAGCTCATATTCATTAAACTGCTTCTTGATTTCCGGCAGGAATCTTTTACCTAAGTCAATCTCATATCCGGGAACAGAACTGCAAAAAAACAGATCAGTTTCTGCACCGATATAGAGCCGGAGAAGCCGTATTAACTCCGTCGCAAAAAAAGAATCCTCACTCTTATGAGAGATAAACACTTTTCGAGGTCTATTGACTATTCTGTCTTCAATAGAGATTAGGCAGCTTATAATTGCATCTATTGCTCCTTGATGAAGGAATCTATTTTCCTCATACAACGAAAGATGGCGTTTTAATTCAGAAGCCTGCGATGGATATTTTTCGCTGATCGCAGAAGCAAGGGACAATACACTTTCCTGAAACTGATAGCCATCAACCATTATGCTTAACGGCTCTCTTTTCGGCCCTTGCTGCTTCATGATTATGTGAACATTTTTATCGCTGGCTTCTTTGCACTTCATCGCCAGTTCATAGATATGATTAGTCATAGACACTAACAACAAAAATCACATGAAACTTCTTTTTTGTGGCATTCTTCTCACCATCTTATTTATCTTCTCCTTTAACAACAGAAATATCAAGACCAACAACCTTTTTAATGCTCTCCTTCCACTTTATCATTGGGTTATCCTTGTACTTATTATATAGGGCCTCTATTTCATCATCTGATTGCCATGAAAGAATCTGATTCGCCGCCTTGAGTGTTAATTCGTCAGTATGACCATTAGTTCTCAATCTGCGAAGAACAAAATTCATTTTACCCAACCAAATTGCATCAGTGACATACTTAGACAAATCCTCGATAACGGCTTGAATATTATTATCAAGCATAGGTTCACAAGAAATACTTGTTTTAAACCCTGCATAATAAGCGTAGATGAGAGATTGTTTTCTTTCAGAATAGTCTGGCGCATATGGCTCCCAAAATTTTAGTGTATTAGAATCTACCGAACCTATTGTGAAGCGAAATAGTATTTGTTCTTTATAATCAGTAAAAGTATCACAGATGCTTTTTATACATTCAAGTGATGGCTTTGTAACAATAAGAACAGAATTACCATATAATAATAATCGCGCTAAATAACTGATAGCAAGGTCCAAATGCTTAGGAGTAATGTCATGAGTGGATGGGAACATTATGTATCCACGCTTGCCACGGATAATCTTATTGTATGCCGTCCAATTTACCTCTTCTTCTTTCCAGGTATCGGGCGTCTTGCGTTTGAAACGTATCGCCATGTCTTTGCTGTAGCAATACTTACAGTCATTGCTACAGCCATTTAGGTAATTCGCATTAGCAACCGCCCATTCGGCGGTCCCGAAGACCGTTTTTCTCATCTTACGCGAAACTTTATGCTTTTTTTCCCTTTTTCTTGTGGGGATGTATATTTTATATGGAATGCCCCTTTTCGTATTTTATTATCCTCATTCATACCTGTAACAAGCAAAAGTCCAGAGTTTTGCAAAGATCTTAATACCTCGTTTGCGTGTTTAGGAAGGAATCCAAGCCTTAACACATAATCATAAATATCTTCGTTTGTTTTCTCTGTACGAAGAAAACCCACCAAATTGTCTCTCAATATGTTTGACATGTCTTTCTGATCTTCCTCTAAAAATACATCACTAAACAAGTTGGGCTCTTCTTTTTTAAACCCCTTTCCACGAGCTTCATCTAGCGACCATTTTACTTCCAGCATTTTTTCACAACCCAGTGCATTCTTAGTGATAAAAAAAAGAGCATAGTATTTATTGGCTGATCGCTCTATAAAGTACGACGTTGAATAGTAAGACTGGTTAACACTAAATGCTTCACATAAGCAATCTATTAATTCTCTCTCATTTTGAACCTTACCGGATAGAACCTTATGACCTGGCTGAAAAAAATCGTACAGGAAATCTGCAAGCGGAGCGAATTGTGGCTCACTACGATGTTTGATTGAATAATCAGCAAAGCGATAAATATCGTCTACAGGAAGAAACACCAATACTTCCACGTGTCCTAAACCCATAAGTGCATCTATAGAACTCTTTTTCACAGTCTTATAACCATATGGATCAATGAAAAGAAGGTTATGAGTATCTTTTTTATTTGTAGCAATTTGATGCTGTATTTCCTGTAGACAGTCTCTGGCATCAAGAGACGTATACTTTATTTCGCAATAAGACTGGCCTGGATAGTTCTCTTCTATGTATTTTCTGACTCTTCCTACTCTATGAGGATTAAAGTCGTTGAGCCATAAACAAATATTCTTGCTTATCTTCCCCTGATCTTTTAACTCCTTGACAAGTTCAAATGCCTGAACTGGACTCCCCTTCCCGCCATTCTCATAAACGCCAAGTCCGCAAAAAACATCATACAAATTAATATGACGGATGTACTCGTTTTTATCCAAAATGACCAGATAGCGTTCAAGATACGAAGTGTATAATTCAACTTTTGCTGCTGAATGCTCATATAAATTATTTTTTGTGTCTACTACGCTCATGACACTTTAGTGTTAGAGATCCACATCTGTTATTATACAAAGATACTATTTGTTACCAATATTACCTTTTCAATTCATACTCTATCATTCATGCTCTTAATCTGAATGCTATAGCCGCGGTCTTCCATCCACTCTTCAAAGTGCCAGGACATGGATTCGACGATTTCGTTCTCGTCTTTGTCGTTGGTGAAGAGGTAGATGAAGAGGCAGTGCTGTTCCAGTTCATCCAGGGCACGGTATTCTTCGTGCATGAGGTTCTGGATCTCGGAATAAGCTTCCGGGAAGGAATTTTGTATAATTTCTTCGGCCTGGGTAAGGTCAATAGAGAGTTGGTCGAAATATGAAAGGGCGGTTGCAGACTGGTGGCGTTGGTTGAGTTTCTTTACGATATTATCGAAGACTTTGTCTTCCGTTCTGCATCCTATCTGTTCGCATTCTTCCATGCTAATCATCTGTGGCATAGGGCTTTGTTCAATAAT
>CAYTXA010000142.1:0-5281 GCA_964440865.1 uncultured Muribaculaceae bacterium
GGCGGAGACTTTCGAGCAACTTACTTTGTGGTAAAATTTCTCCGGACAGCAGTGGTTACGATTTTCAAATAATGATAGAGCTCATCGCAAAGGAACATGACGACTTCTCGGTCGAATTCAAGTTTGCCTTCGAGGACGACGGCCACGAGGGCAAGGACGAGTTTGCCGTGAATGCATGGATGTTCCTTCCGGCGTCTCTGGGGCTCGATCCGGACAATTACGGCAAGAGTCAGTTCTACCGCGACATCCGCTCGAACGTGCGTCTGATCACTCCGGACTTTTCGCTGGAAGAGATTGACTCTGAGGACTCTCCGCTGTTCTCCCAGCTCCGGCGGGCGGTTGATGCTCTCCGGCGGAAAGAGCCCGGGGCGGAGGAGAAGTATGAGTACCACATCAAGATGTTCGCGGCTATCTTCAAGTCCGCTGTCCGCGACTGCATCCCTGCCGCCTCTTCCGCAGTACATATCCGCATCATCCTTGGGCGCTACCGCCACATTACAGGGGATGAGCCTAGGGCCGCCCTCGCAGATGAGTTTATGAGCTATGTGCTTGATCTATACCTTCTTCGCTCTTCTGCCTCTTCCGGAGAAGTATTGTCTCTCCTTTCCGAGGAGAAGCGCTACAGGGAGATCCACGGCTACGGCGTCTTCACGGGCGAAATGTTCCACGACCGTGAGCTTGGCTACCACCACGGCCTCCTGAAGAAATATGTCGAGAGCGAGCTGTACATCGACCTGGACAAGAAGCGCGACGGAATTGCGACGGAGCAGCTGCTCTACAGCATAGCCGCCGGCATAGCCATGGTCTTCGCGACTGTGGTCTCGTGGCTCAGCAACGCCAGGCTCGGCAGCTTCACTTTCCCCTTGTTCATTGTCCTGGTAATCAGCTACATGATGAAGGACCGCATCAAGGACCTGATGCGATACTATTTCGTCCACAAGCTCAGCAACAAGTACTATGACCACAAGGCGGAGATTTCCATAGGCTCGACAAAGGTCGGCGTGCTGAAGGAAGGAGTGGATTTCATCAGCCTGTCCCGCACGCCGTCCGATGTGCTGGGCATCCGCGGCAGGGGAGAGAGCATCGCTAATGTGTCCGGAATCCTCGAGGAGCACGTGCTCCTATACCGAAAGCACCTGACCATGGATGTGTCCGCCCTATACGCCAACGATGAGTATCCCACCAATGGCATAAACGACATCATCCGTCTGAACCTCGCCCGTTTCGCGCAGAAGATGGATGATCCCGAGAACGATGTCGAGGCTCTGGGCTCCGGTGCTTCGCAGGAGATCAC
Source organism: uncultured Muribaculaceae bacterium (assembly GCA_964440865.1). GTDB lineage: Bacteria > Bacteroidota > Bacteroidia > Bacteroidales > UBA932 > Cryptobacteroides. The sequence goes on from CAYTXA010000142.1 coordinate 1,295, forward strand.
GACCTACAAGGTGCAGAAGATCTACTACATACACATTGTCTTCCAGCTCCGCTATTCCGGCCAGCTCGAATACCGGCACTACCGCATCGGCCTCACCCGCAGCGGGATCCTTTCCTTCGACCAGGTCTAGCCCCGCCTTCCGCGCCCGCATCGCCTCTCCTTCCGTAGGGATTGGTGCCAACCTGAAGAATTTTTGACTATATTTGAAAGACCCATGATCTAATTATGGGGCAATACTATGGAATTCAAGGAAGTTATAAAGAAACGCTACTCCTGCCGCAGGTACTCCGACAAGCCCGTGGAGCAGGAAAAGGTCGATGCAATCCTGGAGGCGGGGAGAATCGCCCCGACCGCCAAGAACAACCAGCCGCATCATATCTATGTCGTCCGTTCCGAGGAGGCTCGCTCGAAGGTGGACTCCGTCTGCCGCTGCCGCTACGGCGCTCCGCTCATGCTCGTCGTTACTGCCGACAAAAGCAAGGCTTTCACGTATCCCGACAATGAGACCAACTCTGCCGTCGAGGATGCCGCCATCGTCGCGACCCATATGATGCTCGCCGCGGAGGACGAGGGGCTCAATACGTGCTGGGTCAATGCGTTCAGCCCTGCTGAGGTCGGACGTGCGCTCGGACTGCCGGAGAACGAGAGAGTGGTCATGATGCTCGATGTCGGCTACAAGGCAATGGTATCGCCCGCGGCTCCGATGCATCTTATGAGGCGTTCCATAAAGAATTCTGTGACAGAGCTTTAGGCGATGGATTTCGGGGTTTCGCTCCATCTGCCCTCTTCGTGGGAGGGAAAGGTTGAGAATGAGCAGGGGGCGGATGGCTCCCGCACGGTGCATGTCGTATGCCGCGAAGCCGTGGCGCCGGGCGGCGTGCCTGCATCGATAGAGGCGTACATCGCTGAGATTCCTGACGGGGAAACCCCTGCAGATCAGGCATTTGAGAACTACGTGGACATGGTCGGCTTCGATGAGGGCGACGATTTCGATCCGATCGTGCAGTACAAGTTCGGGAACAGGAAGGCATGGGGCTTCGATGCTCTTGGCGAGGACGAGTCTCCGATGCGTGTGCTCTGCGCCGAGCCCAGGCAGTGAATTCTCTCTGTCATCTGCCTGACGGCCGGGAGCGACGCGGCGCTTGAAGAGGCGATGCTGACCGCGGCCATTTCGATCCGGGTGGAACTCTCATGAAACAGATTATGAAGACAATTTTCATAACAGGCGGGGCGTCCGGCATCGGGCGTGCGTGTGTCGAGAAGTTCGCGGCCGAGGGCTGGAGGGTGGCGTTCATGGACCTTGACGACGAGCGGGCGAAGTGGGCCACTGCTCTTCCGGGGGTGCTTTTTGTCCATGGCGATACTCGCAGGCGGGAGGATATCCATGCTGCTGTCGCCGAGGCGGTCAGCCGTTTCGGCTCGATCGACAGCGTCTTCGTCAACGCGGGGATCCACCGCAACAACAATCTCCTGACAATCAGCGATGAGGAACTCCGCATGATGATCGACATCAACATCTACGGGTCGGTCAACACATTGCGTGAGGCTGTGCCGGAGATCATCCGTGCCGGGGGAGGAACTGTGGTCATAAACTGTTCGGACCAGTGGTTCATCGGCAAGCCGAACAGTTTTGCCTATGGGCTGACGAAGGGTGCGCTTGGACAGATCACCAGGAGCCTGAGCATAGACCTTGGGCCCAAGGGGGTGAGGGTCAATGCGATATGTCCCGGGACCATAGAGACTCCGCTCATGGATGGGGCACTTCGGAGGTCGTCGGAGAAGAGCGGCGTTCCGCTGCAGGAGCTCTATGAGGAGGAGAATGGGGCTTATTACCGTGGGCGTGTCGGTCAGCCTTCGGAGGTTGCGGAGCTGGTGTATTTCCTTGCTTCGGACAAGTCTTCTTTCTGCACGGGCGGGCACTACATCATAGACGGTGGGCTTGTGGCGAAGTAATCGTTATGTTATATTGACTGATAACCAATCCGTTGGATATGGAGGAAGCGAAGAAGACCAGATATTCGGATGAGGAGCTCGAGGAGTTCCGCAAGATGATCTCCGAGCAGCTTGAGCGCACAAAGCGTGAGTATGAAGATCTCATGACGGTTGTCCGCACCGGCGGCAGCAACGATACTGCTGACAGCGATCTCTCCTTCGATCCCGAGCTGGACAATGTCGCGGACCAGCTTTCGAAGCAGGAGGCATCGGACATGGCTCATAAGAAGCTGAAAACCATCCGCTTGCTGGAGGCCGCGCTCGTCCGCATCCGCTACAAGACCTATGGCATAGACGCTTCCACCGGCGAGCTCATCCCCGCCGGCCGCCTCCGCCTCATCCCCTGGGCCACCTCCGGCCTTCCCCGGAAGTAGGACTCTTTCCGCCAACGCCGTTCCCGCCAGCCGCCGCCGTCCGCTTCCACTTCCTGCCTGCCGCTCCTTTCCCGACTATCGCCTCCTTTCCCCCAGCCACCACCGTTCCTCGCTCGATTGCCGCCGTTCCTGCAGGCCGCCGCCTCCTCATCCCCTGGGCCACCTCCGACCTTCCCCGGAAGTAGGACTCTCTCCGCCACCACCGTTCCTGCAGGCCCTCCTCGCCAGGTCGCCCCTCGCCACTTCCTGCCAAGCTTTTCGCCTCCACCAAGCCCTGATCATTCGCCTTTCCGCTATTCCTGTCCCTTGAGGTGCCCAACCTGGCACCTCAAAGCGCACATAAACCCTTTCCCTGCTCCCTGAGGCACTTCCCTCTGCACCTCAAGGCGCGCCCAACTCCTTTCCCTGCTCCCTGAGCTCTGATCGCCTGCACTCCCGATCCAGACCTCTCTCCTGCGGCCGCTCAGTTCCTTATCGTGGCCATCTGGCGCTACACACTACCAGATAGTCTATAAATAACGATTTAGTTTTGTCTGTCCTGTCAAAAATTCTACCAGATAGTCAATGATTATCGTTTTAAGCTTGCCCATCTGGTAGGGCCAGCTACCGGATGGCCACAATCCGTGCCGCTTCTCCGCCTTTCCCCACTTTCCCGCCAGGTTCCCGTTGTTTCGCTCGGTTGCCGCCGTTCCTCGCCGCTCCCTCGTTTTCCCCAGGCGCTTCTCGGTCGCGTCCTGCCCTCCCCGCTTCTCCGCCTTTCCCAGCTTTCCCCGCCAGGTTCTCGCTGGTCCCCGCCCAAAAGTACTCCGCCTTGGACCTTGGGGCGGCTTTCCCCGGCATTTCCCGACGGACGGTATATTCCCTTGGACCTTCAGGCGGTTTAGAGTCGGAGCAAGGAGCACGAAAAGGTTTTAAGCGTGCATTCCTCCTACCTTTAGGTCGGAGCAAGGAGCACGAAAAGGTTTTAAGTATGCCCTCGTCCTACCCTCACTCGCGCAAATGGTAAAATTACCGACCATTCGAGAGAGTTTTGCGGGGTTTTCTCGCTCACCTGGCAGGAGTTCCGACCATTCGAGAGAGATTAAATCGTTATTTTTAACGAGAATGGTAATTTCCCCGACCATTCGAGCGAGGTCAGGGGAGTTTGAGGCGAGGTTGCGGGGAAACGGCGGAGCGACGGGATGATGAGGCGGACAAAGGCGGCGGGGAGACGGGCGAAGGCGGGATGTTGGTGGTGGCGGCGGGGGGCGGGCGATGATGGAGGGAATAGCGGAAAATGCGGACAGCGGCGGGGCAATCAGCGGAGAATGACTATATTAGCGGAAAAACAGGCAAAGATATGATACAGGTTGGGGAACGCCTTCCGGAGGTCCTGGGACGGGACCAGGACGGCAATGAGCTGAGGCTCAGCGATTTCGCCGGCAAGAAGCTGGTGCTTTACGTCTATCCGAAGGATTCGACGCCCGGCTGCAGCGCGGAGGCGTGCAGCATGAGGGACAACTATGAGCGCTTCCTTGCGCTTGGGTATGCGGTCGTCGGGGTCAGCATCCAGGACGAAAAGTCCCACAAGGTAGTGTTTCATCGAGTGTGTCCGGAGCCGGTCACTCGGACTCTTTAGATA
>CAYTXA010000143.1:0-1345 GCA_964440865.1 uncultured Muribaculaceae bacterium
TATCCGGCCTTGTAGACGTCGAGCATGTCGGCCTTGAGGAAGTCCTTGATAATCTCGTTGAAAGCGGTCTGGTACATGTGGACGCGCTCCGTCTCGGCACGGATGACATCATGGATCTTCGTATAGAGCTCCTCCTTATCATATTTCAGCGACCTGTCAAGCGGCTTTCCGGGCTCGAGGTCGATTCCGTATTTCTCCTTGAAGAACTTGCGGGTGGCAATCTGCGTCAGACGGTTGAGATTCATGGTCATGACAGACTTCGAACCGGTCGACACGGAAGCCGTACCCATGGAATACTGATGGGTCGTGTGGTTGTGCTCGCTGTCCGAAGCATCGAGGTCGGTCAGGGAGTTGCGCAGGCGGCAGCAGCTCGCAAGGCTGTCAGGAGTGTTGCTGAGGTAGCAGAAAAAGCTGTGGCCCTTGCTCCACATCTCGGCAGTGAAATCCGCATACTCCTTGTCGGCGAAATCGTCTCCGCCGTCGGTAAGGAGAGCCATGGTCTCGACGGGGAACGTCAGGATGTAGTGGTTGCGCTCCTCGTTGAACCAGTTCATGAAATGCTTCTGCAGCCAGGAAAGGGTCTCCCACTTCGGCGCGGTGCCGTCCGGGAAGCGGAAATCTCCGAACACGCCCCTGAAATAAGGATCATCGAAGTAGCTGATGTTCCAGAAGACGGTCTGGTATCCACGGTTGCCGGCGGGCATGTTCATGGAATGGATGACCTGCTGGAAATAGTTGTCGATCACCTGGGTGAGTGTGCGCTGCTTGCGGTTGTTCTCGACGACATCGTCAAGATGCTCGAGATAGTCGTCGCCATAGTCCTTGCGCACGAAATAATCGAAGTACATCAGGAACTCCGGAGTCGCGACGGCGCCCATGAACTGCGAGGAAACCGAGTAGACGAGGTTGATGAATTCGCCGCAGAAGGACTTGAGGTCGGTCGGGGCGACAGATACTCCGCCGAGAGCCTTGAGACCATTCACGAGGAACGGATACATCGTGATGGCAACGCAGTACGGGTAGCCGGGAGTACCGCTCTCATCATGCTTGTAGAGGACGTGGTTGTCCAGGTCGGCAAGATACTGGTTGGCCATGCTCCTTCCGTAGAGGGCCTTGATCTTGTCCTTCATGATATAGCGGTTCTGCTTGATGTTGTTCTCCTTGTAGAGCTCATTGCCGAGCGTCACGATGTTCTTCCTCGTGACATTGGCGTTCGAGTCGAACTTGCTGCCGGTAGCCGCATTGGAAGCCTTGATGTAATCCTTGATGAAGTCCCTCTTCTTGCGCAGGTCGAGACCGGCGTCGAACTTATCGATGTACTCGAGAGCGGCTTTCTTGTTGATGG
>CAYTXA010000143.1:1440-5253 GCA_964440865.1 uncultured Muribaculaceae bacterium
TTGACATCTTGTCGTATATGTACAGGTTGTCGGTGATCGATACGACCACCTCTTCGGGGCACTTCTCCCCCACTGCGTGGTACGCCTCACGGATACCTCGCATCAGTTTCGCCTTGTCGAATTCCTCGAAAGAGCCGTTGGTTTTTCTTACATCCATGGTATTGCTGTTTTATTTTTCCGATTTATAAGTTCGATTGAGGTAGAATACAAGCGGGCAGCCCCCTGGGCCACCCGGACCTTCCTTCAGGAACAAAAGTATGAAACACATGGTCGAATTCAAAATTTTCGGACAGCAAAAGTTATCAACAAGCGTTTAACACTTTTGTAAATCACTGAATTACAACAATATATAAAAAATGGTCAAATGTTGTCCACATTTGGCCATTTTGATTAATTCTAAATTAAACGTTTAGAACCTGAAAGAGATCTGAACGTCTCCGGTCATGTACTTGTCGCCGATCGCACGGTCGTAGACATAGGACGCAATCGCGGAAATAGTGAGGTTTTTCGTGAACATGTAGTCAGCGCCGAAATCGTACGCAGTGATGGAATTTCCCCATGTGGCATCGGGACGGTACATGTCGTAGCGAGCCTTGACGTGACAGACATTCTTCACGACAGGGACAATCGCAAGAGCATAGCAAGCGTCCGACTTGTATCCGAGAACCTCGTTGAGAAGAGTGGACTTGCTGCCATACCCTTCCTCGAAGGCGGGGCCATAGCTGTGGATGTACTCGGAGCGGAAAGTGTAGTCATCGAACTTGTACTCGCCGCTGATAGCATAGCGCTTGCGGGGAATGCGGACATCTCCGCGGCCATAGCGTCCGTCCCATCCGAACACACCCAGGCGCATGCCCTTCACGGGCATCACCCAGATACCCCCGATGAGATCCTTCTGGCTGTTGACATCCTTGACGTTGATGCCCTGTCCGTTGTAGAGCCCGATCTGGTAGTGGACCCACGCCCTGCCGGTCTCGTCCGGGAAAAGGTCACCCTGCACCTGGACACCGATGTCACGTCCGTTGCAGGCATGCTCGCCCACGCGGTCGTTGAAGCCGGCAAGCTTGTCGATGGCCCTTCCGTATCCATAGAAGCCCTGGTCGATCGGGTTCATCGGGTTCTCAAACGTGAATGCCCTCTTGAACTGACCGAACTTGACATAGAAAGGCTTGTATTTCTGCCACTCGACGTATGCATCGACTATACGGGGACCGCTGATGGAATTGCTGGTACCGTTGACCTGGACCTGCAGACGATAATTGAAATCGTCGAGGATACGGCCATCGACCATGACCCTGGCAAGCCTGAGCGAGAAGCTGTTGGAGTTGCCGGCATCTTTGCCCAGCTCGGCATTGTAGCGGCCCATTACATATCCGCTCAGCTTGTAGGTATTGACGACCTTTCCGACAGCGGTATTGGGGTCGACTGCCTTCTCTTCGCCTGCAAAAGCCGGAGCGGCCAGAAGCAGCGAGAGGGCATAAAGTGCAAGAATTTTTTTCATGATAGAGTCAATGAATTACGCCCACAAGGCTACCTCACAAGGGCAGAAACAGCATCGGAAGCTGCCTGCGCGACAGGAATGTTCTCAAACGGGAAGATCTTGGTGAGCCAGAAATATCCGAGGATAAATCCGACGATACCTATGATTATACCGACCTTCAGCATATCCTTTGTCTCCACAAGTCCAGTAGATGCGGCGATGGCATTAGGCGGAGTGGAGATCGGGAAGCACATGGCGATCGATGCGCAGACAGCGATGAAGATGATCATCGCATATGCGCCGCCCTGGGCAACAAACGCAGCGTTGTTGGCAGCCGAAGGATCGGCCATGCCTTCTGCAACCACGATCAGGATCGGGATCAGCAGAGCAGCGGTGGCGGAGTTGCTGATGAAGTTGGAGAGGAAGTAGCAGACAAGACCTGCAACAATAAACACGAGCACAACCGACATCGTGCCAAACGGAATGGCATCGATAAGGACCTTGGCAAGGCCGGTGCCCTGGAGGTCAGTTCCGAGCGCGAAGCCTCCGGCAACAAGCCAGAGAACGCTCCAGTTGATCTTCTCGATATCCTTCTTGGTGAAGATTCCGGTGCATGTCAGGACGGCAAGCGGGACAAGCGCAACAACGTTGGAGTTGATATGATGGATCTGCTCGGTCATCCAGAGGAGGATCGTACCGATGAACGTGATCCATACAACCTTGGTCTTCCAGGTATTCTCCTTTGTGTTTTCGGGAATCTCAAGCTTCACTTCCTTTGCCTTGAAGGGGAAAAGGAACTGGAGCAGGAACCATGCGAACACGATCATGATGACAACGAAGGGAACCATCCTGACCATCCACTCCACGAAGCTGACCTCATAGCCTGCATCTGCTAGGAAACGGACGGCAGTGGCGTTCGGGGGCGTTCCGATAGGAGTACCGATACCGCCGAGGTTTGCAGCGATAGGAATAGCCAGCGCAAGTCCGATCTTGCCCTTGTCGTCATTGGGAAGCACGGCGAGCACGGGAGCAAGAAATGCAAGCATCATCGCTGCTGTAGCGGTATTGCTCATGAACATCGAGAAGACTGAGATCACGATCAGGAATCCCAGGAGGACCTTCTTGGGCTTTGTGCCGAAAGGCTTGAGGAGCATCCTTGCAAGCGTGACATCGAGTCCATACTCCTGGGCTACAATCGCGAGGACGAATCCGCCCATGAACAGCATGACGACAGGATCAGCAAATGCAGCCATGATTTCCTTGTAGTTCACAAGGCTGCCGAATTCGGGCTTGCAGAAGAAGCCGATACCCTTATTCGAGACTGTCAGCAAGGAGATTACGATGATGAGCACAGATGTGGTCCAGTTCGGGATAACCTCAGTGATCCACATGAGCGCGGCAAACACGAAGATTGCGATAACCCTCTGCTGCACGACAGTAAGACCATCAATACCGAAGGAGCTTGTCGGGATTGCCCACAGTATTACCGTGATAAGCAAGATCAGAGGCAAGACTACGGCATACTTCAGATTAACTTTTTTAGTTGCCATTGCAATATTGTTAGTTTAGTTTTGTTTATTCTTCGATTGGCGAATGAACTACAAAATTACACTTTTATAAGGATAAAAAAAAGAAGGTGGCCTGAGAAAGCCACCTTCCGTTGAAGTCAGATTCCGGAACTGTTAGAAGATTCCCTGCTCAAGCATAGCGTGGGCAACCTTCATGAAGCCGGCGATGTTGGCACCCTTTACGTAGTCGACATGACCGTCGGGCTGGGTACCATACTTTACACACTGCTCGTGGATAGCCTCCATGATGTGATGCAGCCTCTCGTCAACCTCAGCAGCAGTCCAGCTGATGTGCTCGGCGTTCTGGGTCATCTCAAGACCGGAAGTAGCGACACCACCAGCGTTTACAGCCTTGCCGGGAGCGAAAAGCATGCCGTTGTTCTGCATCCAGTGGATTGCATCAGGCTGGCAGCCCATGTTGGAGATCTCGAAGCAAGCGTAAGCACCGTTCTTCTTCAGCTCCTTGGCATCCTCGAGGCTGAGCTCATTCTGGAATGCGGAGGTGAAAGCGATGTCTACAGGAATGCACCAGGACTTCTTTCCGGCAGTGAACTTTACAGCGTCGGGATACTTGTCGGCAAGATCCTTCACGAGGTTGCGGTTGCTGGCCCTCATGACGAGGAGGTAGTCGATCATATCGTCGGTGATGCCGTCAGGAATCTCGCAGACTCCGTCCGGACCGCTGATGGCTACGACCTTTGCGCCGAGCTGTTTTGCCTTCTTGGCAGCACCCCATGCAACGTTGCCGAAACCGGAGAGGGAAAT
>CAYTXA010000144.1:0-3819 GCA_964440865.1 uncultured Muribaculaceae bacterium
TAGACGCGAAGCGGCTATGACTGCGAGTTCCGCAGCATAGGCGTTTTCCCGCCGGACAGGCAGGCCAGACGAAGCCATGAGCACCCGTCACTGCAAGACCAGCAGCTAGGAAAACGGGCAAATCGAAGAAGGGCGAAGGAACAAAAAAAGAGACGGCCTCGAAAGGTCGCCTCTTGGGGTATCCAGTGGGGCTCGAACCCGCGACAACCGGAACCACAATCCGGGACTCTACCAACTGAGCTATGGATACCATGTTGGGATTGCAAAGATAAGGAATTTTTTCAATTTCCAATAGACTATTCCCAAAGTTGACGAATATTTGATTAACTTTGTCCTGATTCCCGGAAAGGAATCTTTTCATGAAAATACATCTATTCATATGGCACGTGAAATAAAATTCTCCCTCGTATACAGGGATATGTGGCAGTCCTCGGGCAAGTATGTCCCGAGAGTCGACCAGCTTGTCAGGGTTGCCCCTGCAATCATCGACTGCGGCTGCTTCGACAGGGTCGAGACCAACGGAGGCGCCTTCGAGCAGGTCAACCTCCTCTTCGGCGAAAACCCGAACGTAGCTGTCCGCAAGTGGACGGCCCCCTTCCATAAGGTTGGTATCCAGACCCATATGCTCGAGCGCGGACTGAACGCCCTCCGCATGAACCCGGTGCCCGCCGATGTCCGTGAGCTCATGTTCAAGGTCAAGAAAGCCCAGGGAACGGACATCTCCCGCTCCTTCTGCGCCCTCAATGACCACCGCAACCTGCGCCGCAGCGTTGTCTTCGCCAAGAAGGCAGGGATGATCAGCCAGGTAGCGCTCACGATCACCAACTCCCCCGTCCACACTGTAGACTATTATATGTCCGTAGTTGACAAGGTAGTGGAATATGGCTGCGACGAAATCTGCCTCAAGGATATGGCCGGAATCGGAAGGCCGACCTTCCTCGCCGAGCTCACGCACGACATCAAGAAGAAATATCCGCACATCATCGTCCAGTACCATGGACATACAGGTCCCGGATTCTCCCCGGCATCGATGCTGGAGGTTGCCCGCGCCGGCGCCGACTACCTCGACGTCGCCATCGAGCCGCTTTCATGGGGAAAGGTACACCCGGACATCATCACCATCCGCGAGATGATGAAGGCAGACGGGTTCCTCGTAAAGGACCTCAACATGGACGCCTACATGCAGGTTCGTTCCCTGACCCAGGAATTCATCGACGACTTCCTCGGCTACTGGATCAACCCGAGCAACAAGGTGATGAGCTCGCTGCTCGTCGGCTGCGGACTGCCCGGCGGAATGATGGGATCCATGATGGCAGACCTGCGCAACTTCCTCCCCGCCCTCAACGCCCCCGCACGTGCGCACGGAGAGCCCGAGATGAGCCTCGATACCCTGATGGTCAAGCTGTTCGACGAGGTTGAGTACGTTTGGCCGAGACTCGGTTATCCTCCTCTCGTAACGCCTTGCAGCCAGTATGTCAAGAATACCGCGCTGATGAACCTCTTCAACCTGCTGAGCGGAAAGGAACGCTGGACAACCATCGACAAGGATACGTGGAACATGATCCTCGGCAAGATGGGTACGCTTCCCGGAAAGCTCGCTCCCGAAATCGTGGACCTCGCCAAGAAGAAGGGTCTGGAGTTCTACGACGGAGATCCGCAGGAGATGTATCCCGACGAGCTTCCGCACTTCAGGCAGATGATGAAGGAAGAAGGCTGGGACGAAGGCCAGGATCAGGAGGAGCTCTTCGAGTTCGCCATGCACGAGAGACAGTACCGCGACTACAAGAGCGGTGCGGCAAAGGAGCGCTTCAACAAGGAGCTCGAGGAACTCAAGGCAAAGGCCAATGCGCCCATCGTAGTGAAGAGGCCTGTAGTCGAGATGCCGAAGTTCGACGTCAAGGAATACACCGACAAGTATCCCCATGCTGTTCCAGTCCAGGCTCCCGCAAAGGGCAAGCTGCTCTGGCAGGTTGACGTGGACGATGCTTCGTCCGCTCCGGTTGCAGGGACGGCAGTGAAGGCCGGGAAGGCCTGCGGCTATGTCCAGACCCCCTACGGGATCGAGGAGATTGTATCCGCAATCGACGGCCGCGTCGTAGCAACTACCGGAAAGCAGGGCGAGGACGTAGCCAAGGGCGAAATCGTCGCTTTCGTGCAATAATGCAGGAAAACCACAACAAGACACTGACGCCGGAGCTCGGAAGGAAACTTTCCAGGCTCCGGCATCTTGCTTTGGATATGGACGGGACCATCTATCTGGGCAAGAAGCTGTTCCCGTTCACGAAGGGGTTCCTCTCCGACATGCGGGACGCCGGCATAGGCTACTCCTTCCTCACAAACAACCCCACCAGATCCGTCCAGGACTACATCGGCAAGCTTGCCGGGATGGGGATAGAGGCAACGGAGGACAACATGTACACGACCAGCCTCGAGGCGATCGACTACATCAGGGAAAACTATCCCGCGGCAAGGCGGCTTTTCATGCTCGGGACTCCGTCCATGGCGAGCCAGTTCGGGAAGGCAGGGTTCGAGGCCTGCGAGGACTCAGCGGACGACAGGCCGGACGTGCTCGTGGTGGCTTTCGACCCAACTCTCACATACTCAAGGCTTTGCCGTGCCGCATGGTGGGCATCCCAGGGAGTTCCCTACGTTGCTACAAATCCGGACAGAGTCTGTCCCACTGAGCTGCAGACGATTCTGGTGGACTGCGGTTCCCTGCAGAAATGCATCGAGCACGCCACTGGAAGAAGGCCGGACGTGGTGCTCGGAAAGCCTGACCCGAAGATGCTCCAGGGTATAATGAAAAGGCATGGGCTTGAGCCGGACGAGATTGCCATGGTCGGGGACAGGATCTATACCGACACTGCCATGGCGCACAATGCCGGCGCCGTCGGGGTCCTTGTCCTTTCCGGCGAGACAACTCTCGAAACGGCGGAAGCTGTTGCCGCTGATGCCGCCACGAACCCGGATCCCGAATTCTTTCCTCCCGACGTGGTTGTCAGGGATATCAGGGAACTCGGCGACCTGATCCTCGAAGCGAAAGGGCTGAGGAAAAAGTAAGGAAAAACGAGCACGCAGGGTAAAGAATCATAAAAATGGGCACCAAGTTATTTTACCTGGTGCCTTTTTTTTCCGGCACGGCGTATATTGCCTCCGGGTCCGGCATTAAGGCCGGAGGCATGAAACATGAAAATGAATGAATTTCCATCGGCTGAGAGGCCGCGCGAGAGGCTGCTTGAGAAAGGGCCCGCCGCCCTCAGCGATTCCGAACTCCTGGCCGTCCTGCTGAGGACAGGGACGACGCAGAAGAATGTGCTGGATCTGGCAAGAGACCTGATGCTGGAATCCGGGGGTTCGCTTTCCGTCCTATCGGACATGTCCACGGAGCGTCTGACAAGGATACCGGGAATCGGCAAGGACAAGGCTGCCACAGTCTCGGCGGCATTCGAGCTCGGGAGGCGTTTCATCTCGCAGCAGGACAACTTCGACCACACTTCCATCACCGAGCCGGGGATGATCTACGGACTCATGCGGCCCCAGATGAAGGGACTGACTCACGAAGAGTGCTGGGCAATCTACCTGAACCGTGCGAACTATGTGATCGGGAGGGAGAGGGTTTCGTCGGGAGGACTGACAAGTACGACCATGGACATAAAGGCTATAGTGAAGAAGGCTATGGAGAAAAACGCGACAGGCGTGGTCATTGCCCACAACCATCCTTCAGGCAATCCCCACCCCGGAAATGCCGACGTCCAGCAGACAAAGGTACTGCGCAAAGCTCTCAATTCCATGGACATATCCCTTGTGGACCACATCGAG
>CAYTXA010000144.1:3829-5243 GCA_964440865.1 uncultured Muribaculaceae bacterium
ATGCGACAACAGCTTCTTCAGTTTCAACACGGAAAAGGTCTACAACCCTCCGGCTGACGAGGAAGCCCGGTAGAAATTCCGGATCGGAGGTTGCAGAATCGGTGGGATTGGCTAAATTTGTAGGGACCACAAAAATCTGCATGCCATGAAAGTCATAAACCTCGGAAAGGACAATTCGATACTGAACGACTTCGTCGCCCAGATCCGTGATGTCAAGATACAGAAAGACCGCATGCGTTTCCGTCACAATCTCGAACGCATCGGCCGTATTTTCGGATATGAGATCAGCAAGACGCTCCAGTACAGCGACAAGGAGGTGCAGACTCCCCTTGGCATCGCGACAGAACCCACGCTCGACTCAATGCCTGTGGTGGCGAATATCCTGAGAGCGGGACTTCCACTGCTGAGCGGGCTGCTTGACTGCTTCGAGGATTCCGAGGCCGGCTTCATCGCTGCCTACAGGAAGTATGACCGCGGGGATGATTTCCATATCAACATTGAGTATTCCACGTTCCCGCGTGTGGAAGGCCGTATCCTGATTCTGGCCGACACTATGCTTGCGACGGGCGCTTCGATGGAAGTGACCCTCGGCAAGCTGTTCGAAGACGGGGAGCCTCTCCACACCCACATAGTCTGCCCGATCACGAGTTCTTATGCCGTAGAGCAGCTGCAGAAATCTCTTCCGGACAGCATAACTCTCTGGACTGCAGCCATTGACGAAGAGCTGACAAGCCGCTGCTACATCGTCCCCGGTCTCGGCGATGCCGGCGACCTTGCCTACGGCGAGAAGCCATAGGCTGTTCCTACCCGGCACCACGCCGGTCAATCACATAGCAGCCAACCGGCAATTTCCTTCCACAGCGCCCGGCAGGCGATTCCTACAGCATCCAAAGGTCGACTTCTTCCGCTAACCCGAAGAGCTTTACTCCTGTGTACCCTAGGAGTCCCCTCCGGCGCTCATCCCCTTGTCTCTTCGGAAGGCTTAGGGTCAGATGAGGGAGCACGAAAAGGTTTTAGGTGTGCCCTCGTCTAACCCGAAGGTCACGGCAGGACACAAGAAAAGGTTTTAAACGCTACTTCCTCCAACCCGAGGGTCACGGCAAAGAACGCGAAAAGGTTTTAAATGTGTACTCCTCCTACCCTGAGGACAGAGGAAAGAGCGCGAAAAGGTTTTAAACGTCCCCTCGTCCGATCTAACCTATCGCGAATGGCAAACTTTCCTACCACTCGAGCGAGTTTTCGGGCATTTTCCCGCTTACCTGGCAAAATTTTCTGCCATTTAAGCGAGTTTTCGGGTATTTTCTCGTCCACCTGGCAAAATTTTCGACCATTCGAGCTGAGTTAAATAGTTATTCCATACTCGAATGGTAGAAATCTCCGCAAAGTAAGGGAGGTTCTGGAGAAGGGTGAAGGG
>CAYTXA010000145.1:0-5227 GCA_964440865.1 uncultured Muribaculaceae bacterium
CAGGAGGCTCAACCTCCTCGTATCCGGCGGCGGTGTTGCGCTCGAGGAAGAAGTTGATAAGGGCCCTCTGGAGCTTCGCACCCTTCCCGCGGTATACGGGGAAACCGGCACCTGTCAGCTTCACGCCGAGGTCGAAGTCGATGATCCCGTACTTCTTGGCAAGTTCCCAGTGGGGCAGGGCGCCTTCGGGGAGCTTGACATCGGGACCTCCCATCTTCACGACGAGGTTCTGGGTCGAATCCTTTCCGGGAGGAACAAGGTCGTTGGGGATGTTCGGCAGGAGGACAAGCTGCTCTTCGAGGGCCTTTCCGGCCTCGTCGAAGCGGTTGCGGGCATCCTGGATCTTCTCCTTCATGTCAGAGACTTCCTTCCTCGCAGCCTCGGCCTCCTCCTTCTTGCCTTCCTTCATCAGGCGACCGATGTTGGAGGATGCCTTCTTCTGCTCGGCGAGCATGTTGTCGCTCTCCTGCTGGAGGGCGCGGCGCTGCCTGTCGAGATCGAGGATCTTGTCCACGATCGCCTTAGCATCGAAATTCTTTATTGCAAGCTTGCGGACAACCATCTCCGGGTCATCGCGCAACATCTTAAGAGTCAACATAATAAAGATGAATATAAAAAAGGGGGCAGCACAGGATCCCGTGCACCCCCTGAACTATTTCAGCCTCCGGGATCCTAGTTCTCGAACGGAACTACGGAAACATAGGACTTGTTGTCGTGGCGCTTCTTGTATTCTACAGTGCCGTCGACAAGAGCATAGAGAGTGTGGTCACGGCCCATTCCTACGTTGTGCGAGGGAACGGTAACCGTACCTCTCTGACGGACAAGGATATTGCCCGCCTTTACGACTTCGCCTCCGAAGTGCTTCAGTCCGAGACGTTTGCTATGTGAATCACGTCCGTTCTTTGAACTTGACTGACCTTTCTTGTGTGCCATAATCCTTTCCTCCTGAACTAGTTGATTGAATCAATCTGGATGCTTGTCAGATCCTGACGGTGACCGTTCAGGGTCTGGAACTGCGCGCGGCGGATCTTCTTGAAGACGAGGATCTTCTTTGCCCTGACATCATCTGCGAGGACAGTGGCCTTCACGCTTGCGCCGTCGATATACGGAGCACCCACCTTTACATCTCCGTCATTGTCGATGAGGAGAACCTTGTTGAATTCGACCTTCTCGTCTTTCTTCTGGGGAAGACGATGGACGAAGAGCTTTGAGCCGGCTTCTACCTTGAACTGCTGGCCCGCAATTTCTACGATTGCGTACATTTTCTAAACCTTAATAGTTTGGGGCGGCCGGGCGTCATCTCCCACGGGATGCTCTTTATCTGCCACGGCAGTCATAAATAATTTTTCGGACTGCAAATGTACCACAATTCTCCAACTTTCCAAAATTTTCGCACAATTCCTTCATTTTCAGCGCCAGAGATTTCAGAGGCCGGGAGCGGGATTCAAAAAAAGAGGATGTCCGGGAATCCTGGACATCCTCCATGTGCGGGTGAAGGGACTCGAACCCATACGCCGAAGCACCAGATCCTAAGTCTGGCTTGTCTACCAGTTCCAACACACCCGCCCGTAGACTGGCAAATATACGGAATTTATTCGTTTATGCCACAATTTGCGCCGTCACGCACCATCTGCTCACTGTTCCAGGGAGCGGGATCCCCGCCAAGGTACTTGTGGAACCACTCCAGGTGCGCATTGTAGTAGAGAGGCATGCTCCTGAGATTGTCCGGCCAGTGGCCGTCGTTCTTGAGGACAATCAGACGGGACGGAATGCCAAGGGTCTGCAGCACAGAGAAATACTGGAGCGACTGCGTGTAGGACACGCGGTAGTCCCTCTCCCCTGTCATGATGAGCGTAGGCGTGGCGAAGTTCTCCACATACTGGGAAGGAGACCACTTCTTGTAGAGCTCGGAATTCCAGGGCTGTCCGCCAAGGTCGAAGTTCGGGAACCAGAGTTCCTCGGTCGTGCCCCACATGGAATTCAGGTCATAGAGTCCCATCATCGTAGCAATGCACTTGTACCTCTTCGTATGGCCCTGGACCCAGTTCATGAAATAGCCGCCGTAGGACCATCCCATGATGCCGATCCTGTCGGCATCGACATAGGGAAGCTTCTCCAGGGCGTCCGTAACCTTCATCACATCCTCATACGGGCTGCCGCCCCAATCCTCGGAAATCGCACGGGTGAATGCCTGGCCGTAGCCGGTGGAACCGTGAGGGTTGGGATATGCCACGACATATCCGGCGCCGGGATAGACCTGCCAGTCGGCGCGGTAGGAATCCATCCACTGCATCTGGGGCCCTCCATGGACATTGATGACGAGAGGATATTTCTTCGAAGGATCGAAGCCATGGGGCTTCACGATGAACACCTCGACCATTTCGCCCTTCGCGCCCTTCACCCACATTTTCTCGGATGGGCGTATATCAACCTCATCCTCAAGCTGCTGGTTCAGGAAGGAGAGCTGCTGCTCCTTTCCGCTGCCAAGGTCCATGCGATAGTATGCAGAGGGTTTGCCCGTGGTGGAATAGGTATAGTAGGCGTATTTGCCGTCCTTGTCGACTTCGAAGGAGCCGATCGCCCTGTCCGCAATCACCTTCGAGATCTTCTGTCTGGCGATGTCTACCTTGAAGAGGGGCTGGTAGCCCTTCTCTGCTCCAAGGAAGAAGATCGACTTCCCGTCGGCTGCCCAGCTGAAGCCCTCAACCCAGTTGTCGAAGCTCTCTGTAAGGACAGTCTTCTTTCCGGTTGCAACCTCTATCAGACCGAGGCGGAAACGGTCGGACTCATAGGCGGGAATAGTCTGGAAACGGTACGCAATGTACTTTCCGTCAGGAGAATAGGCAGGAGAGCCGTCCCATGAGAGGTTGTCCTCCGTAAGGTTCCTGGGCTCGCCCCCGCCGACAGGAACTACCCAAATGTCGGAATTCGTGTTGGCCTCCTGGTGCTCCGTGTGGTTGGACACGTAGCAGAGAGACTTGCTGTCAGGGGAGAATGTGAATTCCCCTGTGCCGCCGGAGACGAACTGCGGGCTGAACCATTCTCCCGGGGTGACGTCCTTGTAGGTCTTTTCGGAGATGTTGTAGATCACGATATGGTCAACCTGCCCGTCGAACCACTCCGTCCAGTGGCGGTAGAGGAGCTGGTCGGCTATGTGCGCCTGCAGCGGCCCCTCCTGGTTCTTCTTCACCCTGGCGGCGTTCTCCTCAGGCTTCTCGCCACCGAGATCGGGATACACCCTTGCTACGAAGGCGATGAGGTTGTTGTCAGGAGAGATAACGGGCGCCGTGATGCCGAGAGCATAGTCGGTCAGTTTCTCGCACATGCCCGTAGCAAAATCGTAGCGGTAGACCTGATTCTTGCCGGAAATCCATGAGCTGAAGAAGAGGCTCTTGCCGTCTTTGCTCCAGACAGGAGACGAGCTCTTGCCGTCGGTCGTGAGAGGACGGACGGACGACCCGTCGGCATTCATCAGGTATATGTTGGTAGAGGAAGAGACAGCCCTCAGGTCGCTCTGCGACGCGGAATACGCAATCTTCTGTCCGTCAGGAGAAAGCGTAGCGCCCGAGACGCTGCGGACCCTGTAGAGGTCTTCGATCGTGAAGGCGCGCTTGCCGGCGCCGGAAGCAGGAATCATTGCCATGATCGCCACTACTATAATAAGGAATTTTTTCATGTCCGGAATCTTTTCGGTTATCACTCACGCAAAGATACTAAAAAAGGCGCCGGAAAAACCGGCGCCCTGTATCTTTTGGCCAAAGGACTACATATCCTCGTCCTGAAGACGAAGATGCTTTACATAGATAGCCTTCATCTTTGCCTTTTTCCTGGTGACGGAAGGTTTCTCGAAGTTCTTCCTGTCGCGAAGCTCACGGATTGCTCCGGTCTTCTCGAACTTCCTCTTGAATCTCTTGAGCACGCGCTCGATGTTCTCTCCGTCCTTGACTGGTACTATGATCATGTTCTAAATCACCTCCTTTTATTTGCGGGTGCAAAGGTAAGATAATTTTCTGGAAAATGGCAACTTGGAGAAAATTTTGTTAAATTTGTTAACAAATCTGTTACCTGCAGCATGGATACTCCATTTCCATTCGACACGTACGTAACCGGGAAGGACCTCGTCGGCAGGCGCAGGGACTGCGACCTGCTCGGGACGATGATTTCCCAGGGAATAAGCGTCTACATGAGGGAGCCTCCCAAATCCGGCATCTCCTCCGTAGTCAGGCAGACTCTTTTCGAAAGGCGTCTGCAAGGGGACCATATGCTGGTAGCAGGGCTCTCGCTGATGGGCATGAGACGTCCCGAGGCGCTACTCAGGAGGTTCGGGGAAGCGGCGATCAGATGCTGTGCGACGACTCCCGACGAATTCCGGGAAACAGTGGGCACCTTGCTGAAAAACACTTGCTTCGTGTTCGACGAAAAAGAATACGCCGAGAAGGACAATATCATCTCATACGCACGGACTCCCAACGTAAGCGACATGGAGGAGATGTTTTCTCTTCCATGGCGGCTCGCCGCCAGGCAAGGCAAGCGGATGCTCATGGTGCTGGACAGCTTTGACGAAATCGTGGAGTTCGACGACGCCGGGAAACTGCTCGACTCTATGGAAAAGGCGATCGGGGCCAATGCGAATGGCCAATGCTCGTTCATCTTCTGCGGTTCGAGGGTAAATGCCATGAAACATATCTTCGAGGACGCAGGGCACTGGTTCCGCAGGGGCGTGAAAAGGCTTGCGCTGTCGCCCCTCGACCCCAAGGACATCGCCGCGCAGGTACTCAAGGGCTTTCTCTCCGGAGGAAAGGTCATAGACAAGGACATGCTGACAGACACATGCGAGAAGCTTCGCTGCAACGTCTGGTACATCAACCAGTTCTTCTACCTGTGCGATACCCTGTCAAGAGGCTACATCGTGCAGTCCACGTTCGATGACGCTCTCTCATGCATGCTCGCTGTCCACGAGGTGCGGTTCAGGGTGCTGGTGGACTCTCTCACGACATTCCAGGTGTCCCTCCTGCACGCAATCTGCGACGGGGTCACGAAGTTCACGTCGGCAGAGGTCATTTCCAGATACGGACTCAGCTCCTCCGCGAACGTCAAGAGGCTCAAGGATGCATTGAAAAAGAAGGAAATAATCACGTCAGAAGGCGGAGACACGTACGAAATCATCGATCCTCTCTTCGACTACTGGCTGAAAAACAAATATTTCAGGCAATATGGCTAAAAAGAA
>CAYTXA010000146.1:0-5226 GCA_964440865.1 uncultured Muribaculaceae bacterium
TACTACTATGACAACCAGACCGACAATTACGTCCAGAACCATCTCCAGCTGAACTACACTCACCAGTTCGAGAACCATCTGACCTGGACCACGACCCTGAACTACACCCGCGGCGACGGCTACGACGAGTACTACAAGGCAGGCAAGACCGTGGGCGGATACGGATTCCCCGAGACAGTTGTAGGAACCGACGGCAAGCCCTACGCCAAGAGCGACATGATCTACCAGAAGAAGATGGGCAACGACCTCTGGGTGCTGAACTCCGACCTCCGCTACCGCACGGACAGGCTCAACCTCACGGCCGGTGTGAACCTCTCCACGTATGACGGCGACCACTGGGGCAAGATGCTCTGGGCCAAGGTCCTGGGCGAGGACTATGACTATGCTTCCATGAACAGGAACAACAGCTGGTACTTCAACAATGCCGACAAGAAGGAAGCCGACGTCTTCGCACGCGCAGAATATGCTGTCGCTCCGTCGGTTACAATCTACGGCGACGTGCAGTACCGCCGCGTGGATTACAAGATAGAGGGAACTGACGACGACATGGCCGGCGTTCCGTTCGACAAGGCATGGAACTTCTTCAACCCGCGCCTCGGCGTAAACTACACGTTCGGCCAGGGCAACAGGGCTTATTTCTCCGCCGCATGGGGCAACCGTGAACCCGGAAGAAGCGACGTCAAGGAGAATGTCAAGGGCAGCACGATGTCTCCGATCAAGCCGGAGAAGATGCTTGACCTCGAGCTCGGATACGAATACTCCGGCGACAAATTCAAGGGCAGCGTGAATCTCTATGACATGGAATACTGGGACATGCTTCTCGAGACAGGCCGTCTCAGCAGCTCCGGCTATGCCGTGAAGGAGAACGTGCCGAGAGGCTGGAGGAGGGGAGTCGAGCTGGCACTTGCCTGGACTCCTGCCTCATGGGTCAGGATCGACGCCAACAGCACCTTCAGCATGAACCAGATCGATGACTACACTTCCTATGTAGAGCTCTGGGATGCCGGAGAAGGCGATCCAAAGACAAAGGCTTTCGACTGGGGCAAGACCACTATGCTCCTTTCCCCGTCCTACGTCGGCATGGCGAAGGTTTCCGTGACCCCGTGGAAGAACACCGCGAGGGGATCCCTGAAGACCACGACCCTTTCTCTTGACGGAAAGTTTGTCGGAAAGCAGTACCTGGACAATACCGAGCGTGACGCTATGGAGATTCCTCACTACTTCGTGATGAATGCTTCCGTCAGCCACGAGTTCAGCCTCGGAAACGGCTTCCTCGGCCTGACAGCCTATGTCAACAACCTGCTTGACAACAAGTACTGGGCTTATGGCTGGCGCTGGGAAGGCTGCTACAAGGATTCCGCCAAGGAGGACATCACCACCGGAATCGGAGTCTACCCGCAGGCAACCATCAACTGCATGTTCAAGGTATCCTACAGGTTCTAGCATGCTGACTGGCAACTGCATAATAAAGAAAACAAGGCTGCGCATCACTGCGAAGCCTTGAAAAGGTTAGTTTATGTGCTTACTATGTGGGGATGAGCCTTAATCGGTTCATCCGACCACAAAAGTAATAAACATTGGCTAATTTACAAACTGAATCCGCGGATTTTCCGCGGATTTTTTAATTTTCCGCCGTCTTTCCGCCAGTGCGTTCGCCGCCCAGCATGTCCGGACGGAGCTTCCTCGTGCGCTCCAACGCCTGCTCGTATTGCCATTCGGCTATTTTCCTGTGGTCTCCGGAAAGGAGGATGTCCGGGACTTTCCAGCCGTGGTAGTCCGCGGGCCTCGTGTAGACGGGCGGGGCGAGCAGGCCGTTCTGGAAGGAATCGCTCAGGGCGGAAGTCTCGTCCGTCATCGCTCCAGGGACAAGACGCACGATGGAATCGACAAGCAGGGCTGCCGGAATCTCTCCGCCGCTGACCACGAAATCCCCGACGGAAATCTCCCGCGTCACGATATGGTCGCGGATTCTCTGGTCGATCCCCTTGTAGTGGCCGCAGAGAATCATGATGTTCTCCTTCAGGGAGAGCTCGTTCGAAACCCCCTGGGTCAGCTTTTCGGCGTCCGGCGCCATGAATATTATCTCGTCGTAGTGCCGCTCCGCCTCGAGCGAGGCGACCATCTTCTCGACCGGCTCCACCATCATCACCATGCCTGCATCCCCTCCGTAGCAGTAGTCGTCCACGGTCTGCCGCGGTCCCAGGCCGAACTTCCGGATGTCCTGGATATGTATGTCCACGACCCCCTTTTTCCTCGCCCTGCCTACAATCGAATAGGACAGCGGGCTCTCCAGCAATTCCGGCACAACCGTAAGTATATCAATTCTCATACGATACGTCTTTTAACTCTCTGCAAATTTAATATTTTTGGGTATATTTGCAGTCTTGTATGTCCTCTTGACATACGTATCCGATAACTGACTGAAGTAACTCTGACAAAATGAGCGATGAATTGGAAAAGGCTCAGGCTGCTGAAGAGCAGTCCCAGGCCATTGAGCAAAAGGCAGAGGAATCTGCCGTAGAAGCACCTGCAACCGAGGAGGCACCCGTAGCCGAAGAAATTCCTGCGGTAGATTATTCCGGAATGAACCTTTCGGAGATCACCGAGGCTTTCGGAAAGTTCATGGAGGATCCCGACAGGATGAAGAAGTCCAAGGAGGCGGAAGCCATCAAGTCCGCATTCTACAAGAAGCTGGGAGCCGAGAAGGCTGCGGCTGGGCTGACGCCATCCGAAGAACCTGCAGGCGAGGAAGAAACTGCCGAGGCTGTGTCCGAGGAGACACCGGAAGAGAAACCTGCTTCCCAGGAACCTGCCAATCCGTTCGCTACTATAGAGGCCGGCTTCAAGGAGATCTACGCCAGGTACCGCCACGAGAAGGCTGAATACAACAAGCAGCAGGACGAGCTCAGGGGCGAGAACCTGAAGACAAAGCAGGCCATCATCGAAGACCTCAAGGCTCTGGTCGAGAAGGACGGGGACGTCAGCAAGGCATTCCCCGAACTTCGTGCCATCCAGGACCGCTGGAAGGCTGCAGGCCCTGTACCTGCCCAGAACTTCCGCGGGATAAACCAGACCTACCAGTTCTACATAGAGCAGTTCTACGACAAGGTTCAGATAAACAGGGAAATGCGTGACCTCGACTTCAGGAAGAACCTCGAGGCTAAGACCGCCCTCTGCGAGGCTGCGGAGAAGCTCTCCCAGCAGGAGGACGTCGTCGACGCGTTCAAGGAACTGCAGAAGCTCCATGTGCAGTGGAAGGATCTCGGCCCAGTCGCCAAGGAATTCCGCGAGTCCATCTGGGACCGCTTCAAGGCTGCCACCACGGTCATCAACAAAGCCTACCAGGCTCATTTCGAGGGCCTCAAGGAGCAGATGACCGACAACCTCGCCAAGAAGACAGCTCTCTGCGAGAAGGTTGAGGCCATCGCGGACAGGACCGACATCGCCACTTCCGGGGAATGGAACGACCTGACAAAGCAGATCCTCGACATCCAGAAGGAGTGGAAGACAATCGGATTCGCCACCCGCAAGGAGAACCAGAACATCTACGACCGCTTCCGTGCCGCATGCGACAAGTTCTTCGCCAGCAAGAAGGAGTACTACTCCGGAATGAAGTCGGAGATGAATGCCAACGTCGCCAGGAAGGAAGACCTGATCGCGCAGGCAGAAGCCCTGAAGGACAGCACCGACTGGAAGGCCACGGCCGAGAAGTTCGTGGAACTCCAGAAGGAGTGGAAGGAGAGCGGAGCAGTGCCCCGCAAGAAGTCCGAGCAGCTCTGGACTCGTTTCCGTGCCGCCTGCGACGTATTCTTCAACAACCGCGACAAGAACCAGCCCCGCAACAACTACCACGACAACCTCAAGGCAAAGCAGGCTCTCGTCGAAGAGATAAAGAATTTCAACACCGAGGACAAGGAGCTCCTCCGCGACGCCCGCGCGAACTTCGAGCAGCGCTGGAAGGAGATAGGTTTCGTGCCCTTCAAGGATAAGGAGAAGATTTCCAAGGCTTTCGACGAGGCTATGGCAGAGAAGTTCCCGGGATGGCACACGCGCGGCGAAGGCGGCAGGCTCCGTCAGGCAGGCAATCGCCTGATGACTGAGAAGGACCGTCTCGTTGCCAAGTTCAACGCTCTCCAGCAGGAGATCGAGACCAGTGAGAACAACATCGGATTCTTCGCGGCAGGAAAGAACGCCTCTGCTCTCATCGAGAGGATGAAGGCCAGCATCGAGGAATCGAAGAAGCAGCTTGAGTCCCTGAAGGCCAAGATCCGTGAGGCGGAGGAGAAGGAGAGCGAGAGCGGAGAAACTGAGAAATAATGGATAAAAACAGCATAATAGGATGGGTCCTGATCGGAGTGATCATGATCGGATTCATGTTCTTCCAGACCCGTCAGTTCGAAAAGCAGGCAGCATACCAGGCTCAGCTAGATTCCATTGCTGCCGTGGAACAGTACAAGGCAGATTCTGCCTACAGGGCCGAGCATCCGTACGACACACTCGGGATAGCTGAGCGGGATTCCGTCCTGCTGGCTGCCGGACAGCCGGCCCCGATCTACAAGGACTCTCTCCTCGAGGCAGCTGCCGCGGGAGAAGGCCGGGAGATTGTGCTCGAGAATGACAAGATGGTCCTGACGCTTTCCAGCAAGGGCGCCCAGCCCTGGTCCGTGAAGCTGAAGGATTACAAGACCTACGGCGGGGGCGACCTCTACCTCTTCAAGCCGGGTCAGAGCGACCTCCACTACACCATCTACGCCGGTGAGACCATAAATACCTCCTCCTTCGACTTCCAGGTCGTCGAGAAGACAGACACTTCCGTCCTGTTCCGTCTCCCGTTCGCGGGCGGCGGCGCTCTGGAGCAGTACTATGCCCTGAGCGAAGGCTCTTTCGACGTGGACAACGAGATGAGGTTCGTCGGCATGGACTCGTTCATCCCGAGGAACGTCTTCAACTTCGACATGGACTGGAACGTCACGATCCCCAGGATGGAGAAGGGCTACAAGAACGAGGTGCAGTACTCCAAGCTGGACTACTATTTCAGCGGCGACAAGAAGCCTGTCGAGCTCGGCAGGGGACGCAGCGCCGACAAGAGCATCGCGAACCGCATCAGCTGGTTCGCCTTCCAGCAGCAGTTCTTCTCAGCCATCATGAGGACGGAGAAGGAGTTCAGCTCCGGAGACTTCTCGATCCAGTTCAAGGCTGAGGACGACACGACCCACAACCTCATGG
>CAYTXA010000147.1:0-2217 GCA_964440865.1 uncultured Muribaculaceae bacterium
CCCACGACTACCTTGGCATAGCGGAGGATCTTTACGACGAGGGTATAGCCCGCCTGGACAACCTCCAGGACAGTACCCTTCTTCCCTGCATCTTCGACAGGAAGCTGGGCAACGGCCTCGTGGAAGTCCGTGTCGAACTTCTTGCCCCTTGCGTCTATTTCCTCGAGTCCCTTTGTCTTGAGATAAGCCTTGAGCTTGTCATAGATCAGGGACGTACCCTTCTTCGCAGCCTCGTCGGAGGAATCTTTGAGGAGCTCGATAGCCCTTTCGCAGTCGTCGAGCACGGGGAGCAGCCCCTTTATCGTGTCGGCGGCAGCAAAAGAAACCATGTCCAGTTTCTCCTGGGAGGAACGACGGCGGAATGTCTCGAATTCAGCCATGAGACGGAGATAATCTCCCTTCTCGTCAGAGAGTTTCTGCTTCAGGCTCTCGACCTCCTTCTCCAGTTCCTCGGTCTTCTTTTCCTCCTTCTTCTCCCTGGAAGTTTCCTTGGAGGACTCCTTTGCGGATTCCTTCACGGGCTCCTTTGCCGGCTCCTTGGAGGCCTCCTCCTTCGTTTTCATATCTTTATCTTCTGCCATATCTCATTATGTTTTATCCAATAATCCGGATGCGAATTTAGCAAATTATCTGCCAACGTCCTCCTTGCTGACAGATTGGCATGCGGCAATGATGTCCTTGTCCGCCGCGGCGAAATCGAGCATCCCAACTTCGCCGGGATCCATCCAGCGGGAGGCGATGTGCTCCTTCATCCTGAATTCCCTGTCCGAAGCGGAACAAAGCCACGCATCCAGCGAGATGGAAAAATCCGGATACTCATGCTCGACCTTTGCCAGACGCCTCACAGGAACCACATCGTAGTCCATCTCCTCCCGGAGTTCGCGCACGATTGCCTGCTGCGGAGTCTCCCCCGCCTCTATCTTTCCCCCGGGGAATTCCCATTTCTCCGAAGTATAGGGATATCTGGACTTTCCGCGCTGCATGCACAGGATCTTGCCGCCAAATTCCACGACAGCAGCCGCTACATCATAATGTTTCTTCTCCATTGCGTATTGTTTTGCCGGTCGCGAATTTACGGAATTAATCTCTATATTTGCGCTATGCTGAGAAACATCATATTCGACTACGGGAAGGTACTCGTGGACTGGGATCCGCACTACCTTTTCGACCCATATTTCAAGGACCCGGAAGAATGCAGGCATGTGCTCCACGACGTCCTGAACGCAGATTTCCACAACGCAGGCGACCTCGGACGGCCGATTGCCGACGTGGAGAAAGAATGGTCGGCGAAATATCCGGAATACGCATGGGCGATCCACCTCTACTACGCTGATTTCGAGAAGACGGTCCGCGGCGAGATTCCTGGTATGTACGATCTTGTCACGGAACTGAAAGCCAACGGATTCCATGTCTACGGTCTCAGCAACTGGAGCTGGGAGACCCACCAGAAAATCAGGCACAAGTGCCCGGTGTTCGGGCTACTGGACGGAGAAGTGATATCGGGGCTGGTGCACATGATAAAGCCGCATCCCGACATCTACCAGTACTGCCTCGACACCTACAAGCTCCGTCCGGAGGAATCGGTGTTCATCGACGACAGGCAGGTCAACATCGACGGGGCGGAAGCAGTCGGGATCCACGGGCTGCTGTTCCACGATGCGGCAACGCTGAGGAAAGATCTCAAGGCTTTGTCGGAAAGTCTCCGTCAGGAAATCTGATTTCCCTGATAGAGAGCGTAATACATTCCCTTCTTTTCCATAAGGGCATCGTGGCTTCCGATTTCCCGGATACGGCCATGGTCCATCACGACAATGATGTCGGCATTGCGAACCGTCGAGAGGCGGTGCGCAATGACGAAAGTTGACCGCCCTCTCATCATCTTGTCCATCCCCGCCTGGATTATCCGCTCCGTGCGGGTATCGATGTTCGAAGTGGCCTCGTCGAGGATGAGCGCAGGAGGGTCGGCGATGACAGTCCTGGCAATCGCAAGAAGCTGTCGCTCACCCATCGAAAGGTTTCCGCCATCTGCCGCGAGGACAGTGCTGTACCCATCCGAAAGCCTGCGTATGAAGGCATCCGCGCCTGCGATCTTCGCGGCAGCGACGCATTCCTCATCCGTAGCGTCCAGCCTCCCGTAGCGGATATTCTCCATGACTGTGCCGGTGAAGAGATGGGTCTCCTGCAGAACCATCCCGAGCGAACGGCGAAGATCCCCAA
>CAYTXA010000147.1:2227-4512 GCA_964440865.1 uncultured Muribaculaceae bacterium
CTCGTGACGTCTATCCCGTCATACAGGATCCGTCCGGCGTCAATGTTGTAGAACCTGTTGATCATGTTGATGTTTGTAGTATTCCCCGCTCCGGTCCCGCCCACCAGGGCGACTTTCTGCTTGGCATCGGTGTCGAGAACAATGTCGAAAAGCACCTGCTTCCCCTTGACATAGCTGAAATCCACGTCGAAGAAATCCACCTCGCCCATCTGCCGCACAAGCCCTTTCCCGGGCACTTTCCATGCCCATATCCCTGTCCTTTCGGGAACTTCTTCGAGCAAACCGTCCTCCCCTTCCTTTGCGTTCACAAGCGTGACGTCTGCGTCTGTGTCCTCTTCCGGCTTCTCGTCCATGAGAGCGAATACCCTGTCCGCTCCCGCCACAGCCGCCACCATGTTGTTGACCTGCTGGCTGACCTGCGAAACAGGGCGGGTGAAGTTCTTGATCAGGGTGAGGAAAGCAATCAGCGTTCCGACCGTGAGGCCCGCACTGCCCAACGCCAGATACGCTCCCAGCACAGCGCAGAGCACGTATATGAGGTTCGAGAGGTTCCCGTTCACGGGCATGACAATGTTCGCATTCCTGTTGGCGTTGTTGACGCTGTCCCGGAGATTCTCGTTCAGCACCATGAACTGCTCTATGGCTTTGTCCTCATGGCAGAATGTCTTTACGACCTTCTGCCCGCCGAGGATTTCCTCAATGTACCCGTTCATCGCCCCGAGGTTCTTCTGCCGTGCCTTGAAGAACGTCGCCGCTCTTGTGCCCAGTTTCCTGGTGGCATAGACCATGACTCCGGACATCACGATGACAAGCGCAGTCAGCTGCCAGCTGAGTGCAATCATGCTCGCAAGTGTGACACAGATCGTAATCAGCGAGGAGAAGATGCTGGGCAGGCTGCGGGAAATCAGCTCCCTGAGTGTGTCCACGTCATTGGTATACACGGACATTATGTCGCCGTGGGCATGGGTGTCGAAATACCCGACGGGGAGAGTCTCCATGTGGGAGAAAAGGTCTTCGCGCAGGCGAAGCAGTGTTCCCTGTCCGACCTTGATCATCAGGATGTTCTGCAGCCATGCGCACAGCACGCCGGCAAGCAGGATGCCGGAAAGTTTCAGCAGCATAGCCTCCAGAGGCCCGTAGTCAGGGGACGCTGACATCGTGAGAGGCACTATGTAGTCGTCCACCAGCGACTTGGTGAACAGAGTCGAGACAAGCGTAGTCACGCTGGAGACGACAATGCAGGCAGCCACGACCACAAAAGAGAACTTGTAGCGGGAAAGCACATAGCCAAACAGCCTGCGGATGGTCTTCCACCCGCCCGCCGGCATCTTTGCTCCATAATTTCTTTCAGGCCTTGGCATCTCGTCATCCCTTCTTTTCGTCGAAATCGCCGGAAGCTTCCGTCTGCATTTCGTACATGTCCCTGTATATCTTGTTGGAAGAAAGCAGCTCGGCATGGGTTCCCACACCGCTTATCTTTCCGTCGTCCATAACCACGATCTTGTCCGCATCCACGACGCTCTGGATCCTCTGCGCTATCACGATCTTCGTCATGCCCTTGACGGAAGCTAGGCCGCGCCGTATCGCTGCGTCCGTCGCATTGTCGCATGCGCTGGTGGAGTCGTCAAGAATCAGGATCTTTGGCTTCTTCAGCAATGCTCTCGCTATGCAGATCCTCTGCTTCTGGCCTCCGGAGACGTTCGACCCGCCCTGGGTAATCATAGTGTCGTATCCGTCAGGCATCTGCATGATGAATCCGTCAGCCTGCGCGATCCGGCAGGTTTCCCGGCATTCGTCCGGCGTCGCGTTTTCGTCCCCCCAGCGGAGATTGTCCAGGACAGTTCCCGAGAAAAGCACATTCTTCTGCAGGACCATGGACACCTGGTTCCTGAGAGCGTCGACGTCGTATTTCCGCACATCGATGCCCCCTACCCTGACAGCCCCGCAGCTGACGTCGTAGAGCCGGGCTACCAGGCTCGCAAGGGTGGATTTTCCGCTTCCCGTTCCGCCGACAAATCCTACTGTCTGTCCGGAAGAAATGCGGAGCGTGACGTTTTCCACGGCGTAATCGCCTGATCCATAAGAGAAGCAGACGTTCTCGAAATCTATGCTCCCGTCCTTGACGGTATCGACGGCATCGCTCTCCGGAGACACGATGGACGGCTGCTCGTCAAGCACTTCCGCGACCCTTCTGGCATTTGTCGCGCTCATTGTCAGGGTGACGATGACCATGGACAGCATCATCAGGGAAGTCAGAATGCTCATGACATAAGTGAAGAGGGACG
>CAYTXA010000147.1:4522-5217 GCA_964440865.1 uncultured Muribaculaceae bacterium
AGTTCTCCGGTCGTAAGGTCCCCGGCCACGATGAAATGTGCTCCGAACCAGGAAAGGGCTATCATACAGCCGTATACCACGACCATCATTGCCGGATGGTTCAGCGCCTGGAGACTTTCCGCCTTGACGAAAAGCTTGTAGAGGCCTCGGGCAGCCTTGCGGAATTTCTCGTTCTCGAAATCCTCCCTGACGAAAGCCTTCACTACCCTGATTGCCCTGACGTTCTCCTCTATGCTGCCGTTCAGTTCGTCATACTGGCGGAAAATCTGGTAGAACAGCTTGACTGTCTTCGAGATGACGAGGTACACTATTGTGCCTAGGATGGCAAGGGCGACAAGGAATATGAGGCTCATGCGGCCGTTTATGACGACTGCCATGAGGAAGCTGGTCACAAGGTTGAGCGGGGAGCGGACGGAGATGCGGAGGAGCGACTGGAACGCGCCCTGCAGGTTGCTGACGTCCGTGGTCATCCTGGTGATAAGTCCTGCGGAGGAGAACTTGTCTATGTTGGCGAAGGAAAAGGACTGGATTTTCCGGAACATTGTGGCGCGGAGGTTCGCGGCGAAACCGGAAGAAGCGTAGGCGGAATCCTGTCCGGCACGAACTCCGAAAAAGAGCGACAGCGCGGCCATTATCAGCATGATACCGCCATACAGGAGAACATTGCCCATGTCTCCGGCGGAGATTCCGCGGTC
>CAYTXA010000148.1:0-4223 GCA_964440865.1 uncultured Muribaculaceae bacterium
ACACTGCTCGGCGCACAGGGTATCGGGATAGACAAGTCCCGGGACAGACGCCCATTCCGGACACTTCTCCCGCAGTTTCCGGCGCGATGCAATGGTATTGGCAACAACATCGGAGGCACGCACACCGGGAATATCCACAGGAAGTTCGGGCCACGCCTTGCAGGAAAGCAGAAGACGCATCGGGTCGTCAGAGGCATGCGCCTCGACAAAAGCCTCGAATGGATATGAATTGCTGCCCGGAATCTGGAATAGAGAAAAAAGTGGAGCATAGGAGGATCGAACTCCTGACCTCAAGATTGCGAACCTTGCGCACTACCAACTGTGCTAATGCCCCGGATAAATCATGGCAAATATACGATTTTTTCTTAACTTTAATGTCACATTCGAAAACCCATAAACACACTCACGTATATGTACAAACGCATACTTCTGCTCTCTGGCCTCGCGCTGATAGCCGCGGGGACTCTGTCGGCAAAGACCGGCGGAGACGGCAAGACAACATGGAACGAGAAGTTCGACACTGAGTATCAGGCACATGCCGATTTCCTCAGCGAAACATACAAGGAAGTCTACGGCGACGTCAGTTCTCCGGTATGGAAAGACGTGGATTCTTTCCTGTACTCCACCGTGACCCCCGAAGGCACGAAGGTATATGAATACAATGCCAGGACCGTAGCGAAGACAGAGTCCACGAGCGAAGAGCTGCAGAAAGCTTCCAGGAGAGGCCCCGGCGACTTCGACTGGGAAGAGTACCGCCGCATGAGGGAGAAGAAGGAATTCCCATCCCCCGACGGAAAGCTTGTCGCACTCCTCCGGGACAACAACATTTTCGTACGCGATGCCGGTGAGGAAGGCGCAGGCCGCCAGCTGACATGGCTCGGAAACGAAGACGAGCCCTATGTCCGCCTCATGTGGTCCCCTGATTCAAGGAAGATTGCAGCCCTGCGTCAGGAAAAAGTCAAGGAGCGCCAGATCATTCTCCGCGAATCCCGCCCGGCAGACCAGGTGCAGCCGCACTACAACTATCTCGACTATGCAAAGCCAGGCGACAAGATCGGCCAGTCCACGCCCGTCCTTCTCGACGTGGCAGCAGGAAAGCAGATCCCGTTCAGCACGGAAGCCTACCAGAACCAGTTCAGCCTGAGCCTCGGGCAGTGGTCTCCGAATAGCGACTACTTCACCTTCGAATACAACCAGCGCGGCCATCAGCTCTACCAGCTTGTCAAGGTGGGCGCCGCCACGGGCCGCAACACGGTCCTTGCCGAGGAGAAGACCAACACGTTCGTCTACTACAATACCCTCTGGCGCTACTACTTCGAGGATGGGAAGAGGATCCTCTGGATCTCGGAGCGCGACGACTGGCGCCATCTCTACATGATCGACGCCCAGTCAGGAGCCATGCGTCAGCTGACAAAGGGCGAATGGAACGTGCGCGAAATCCTCAACGTAGACGAGAAGAATGGTACGATCCTCATGTACGAGAACGGGATGACAGCCACAAAGGGAGAGGATCCCTACAACAAGCATCTCGTAAGGCTCGACCTCAACACCCTGAAAATCACCGATCTGACGCCTGAGAACGCGTTCCATTCCGTAACTCCGAACGAGGATTTTTCATTGTTCATCGACAACTACTCCCGTCCTGACCTTCCCGGCACCACGGTGCTCCGCTCCGCAAAGGACGGAAGCGTGATCAGCGAAATCTCGAAGACCGACATCAGCAAGATTCTCGCAAAGGGATACACGATGCCCGAGGTCTTCAGCGCCAAGGGACGCGACGGCAAGACCGACATCTGGGGTACGATCTACCGCCCCTACAACTACGACAAGAAGAAGACCTATCCTGTAGTGGAATACATCTACGCAGGACCGCACGACAGCCATGTGACGAAGAACTTCTCCGCCCGCATGCGCTTCGACCGCCTCACCGAAATGGGATTCGTGGTCGTCACGATCGACGGCATGGGTACGGACAACCGCTCCAAGAGCTTCCAGGACGTTGCCTGGCGCAACCTCAAGGACGCCGGCTTCCCCGACAGGATACTCTGGATGAAGGCCGCAGCCAGGAAATACAAGAACCTCGACATCTCCAATGTCGGCATCTACGGCTATTCCGCCGGCGGTCAGAACACCCTTTCCGCCCTGCTTTTCTATCCTGACTTCTACAAGGTCGGTGTAGCGCTCTGCGGCTGCCACGACAACAGGATGGACAAGATATGGTGGAACGAGCAGTGGATGGGATACCCGATTGGTCCATGGTACGGCGAGAATTCCAATGTCGACAACGCACACCTGCTGCAGGGCAAGCTCCTCATCATCAACGGCGAAATCGACGACAATGTCGACCCGGCATCTTCGCTGCAGGTCGTCTATGAGCTCGAGAAGGCCGGAAAGTACTTCGAGCAGCTGCACCTCGCCGGCCACACCCACAACCTCGGAAACGACTGGATCACAAAGCGCGTATTCGAGTTTTTCTGGAGAAACATCAAGAACAACTAAACCACTAGTTATGAGTCAATTACATGTCATTAACCATCCCATGGTGCAGCACAAGCTGACGCTCATGAGGATGAAGGATACGGGAAGCAAGGATTTCCGTGAGCTGTTGAATGAGATTTCCCTCCTGGAGGGATATGAAGTTACCCGCGACCTCCCGCTGGTGGACGTGGACATTGAGACTCCGATGGCAAGGATGACATCCAAGAAAGTCCTTGGCCGCAAGCTCGCCATCGTGCCGATCCTGCGTGCAGGGCTCGGCATGGTCGACGGCCTCCTGACCCTTGTTCCCGTTGCCAAGGTGGGCCATATCGGACTCTACAGGGACGAGACCACCCACAAGCCTGTCGTCTATTACTGCAAGCTTCCGTTCGATATCGAGGAAAGGCTTGTGATCCTCGTGGATCCGATGCTCGCGACCGGAGGAAGCTCCTGCGACGCCATCGACATGCTGAAGAAGCGCGGTGTCACAAACATCCGCCTGATGTGCCTCGTCGCAGCGCCGGAAGGAATCAAGAAGGTGCAGGAGATGCATCCCGACGTTGACATCTACACCGCAGCCGTCGATGACCACCTGAACGCGGACGCATACATAGTTCCCGGCCTTGGAGATGCTGGCGACCGCATATTCGGCACAAAGTAGACTATAGCTTAATTCCAAAAATATGAGACATTCATTGCACATCATCGCGCTGGCCGCCATGGCAGCTGCCGCAGTATCCTGCGGCGGCGGGCAGTCCAACGGCTCCGCGACAAGCGAGCTCGGGTACGATCCCGATGCCCAGGCGCTGCAGATCGGCAAGGACATTGCCGTCGCAAAGACCCAGTATGGAACCGTGAAGGGTTACATCTACCACAACGTCACGACGTTCCTCGGAATTCCCTACGGAGACGACACAGGCGGCGAGAACCGCTTCATGCCTCCGAAGCCCCCGAAGCCCTGGGACGGAGTGCTTCCGACGGTTGCATATCCCCTCTCCGCACCTCAGAACCCCTACGGCGGCCACAGCTATGAATTCTTCCGTGACCACTGGAACTACAACGGCTTCGGCGAAGACTGCCTCAAGCTCAACGTCTGGACTCCTGCCCTTGACGGGGCAAAGCGTCCGGTTCTCGTATGGCTGCACGGCGGCGGATTCGCTGCAGGCAACGGAGTAGAGCAGGACGGCTACATGGGAGGGAACTTCGCCCGCAACCATGACGCGGTGTTCGTATCCATCAACCATCGTCTCAACGCATTCGGATACAGCGACCTTGCCGGAGTCGGCGGCGAGAAATACAAGCACTCCGGCAACGTCGGCATGCTCGATATCGTGGCTGCCCTCCAGTGGGTTCATGACAATATCGCCAACTTCGGCGGAGATCCCGGGAACGTCACCATCATGGGACAGTCCGGCGGCGGCTCGAAAGTTACCATCGTGGCAGCAATGCCGGCAGCCAAAGGTCTGGTCCACAAGGCTGTAGCCCTCAGCGGCGGCTCCACCAAGGCAACGGACAAGGCCTATGCCGAAGGTCTCGGCGCCCAGATCCTGAAGACGGCAGGGCTGAAGCCTTCCGAGATTGACAAGCTCCAGCAGATGCCATGGGAGGAGTATCTCGCCCTTGCCAACAAGGCAGCAGCAGAGTACAACAAGAATCTCAACGGAGACCACCGCTACTTCGGGTTCAGCCCCGTAGCCGATGACGTGGACATCCCGATCGGAGATTTCTACACCCTCGGAAGGGAC
>CAYTXA010000148.1:4233-5214 GCA_964440865.1 uncultured Muribaculaceae bacterium
ACAAACGAGTTCACGAGCGACAGCACTGACCCGGACAAGGAGCAGACCACCCGCGACGATGTCATCAAGATGATCGAGCCACAGTACGGGGAAAATTCTGCAGCGATCTATGACGAGGTAGACAAGCTCTTCCCCGGCAACTCGCCGTTCGGAATCTATTCTATCATCCGTTCTCCGAGGATGAACGTCGTCAACATAGCAGACCACAAGGTCCAGCAGGGACAGCCTGTCTACCTCGCATGGTTCAACTGGTATCCTCCAATCTTCGACGGCCTTTCCCGTTCGTTCCACTGCCTGGACATCTGCTTCTGGTTCAACAACACAGACGAGATGTACACCCACACCGGCGGCGGAAAGCGTCCGCGCGTCCTTTCCCAGAAAATGGGCAATGCGCTTGAGGCTTTCATGCGTACAGGAAACCCGAACACCGGAAAGAAGGGCGGTCTGCCTGACTGGCCCCAGTACACGACCGAGGATTGCCAGACCATGATCATCAACGATGAGTCACGCGTCGTCAACAATCCTGACGGGCACATCCGTGAACTGATGACCCAGAATCAGAAATAGAGGGCATCGCCCATATGGACAGAATCGAAGAATTCCTGAGAGAGGGAGGTATCAGGCCGACCTCGAACAGGCTTCTGGTTGCGAGGGCGCTCCATGGATCGGAGCGCCCTCTTTCGCTGATGGAGCTGGAATCCAGGCTGGAACCGCTCGACAAGTCGAGCATCTACCGCGTGCTGGCGATCCTGCGGGAGCACCATCTCGTCCATGTACTGGAGGACGGGGATGACACGGTGCTGTACGAGCTCTGCGGCAGCAAGGACGACGAGCATGACGACGACATGCATGTCCATTTCTATTGCGAACGTTGCCACAGGACTTTCTGCCTGTACGAAATACCCGTCCCGGAGGTTTCACTCCCGGACGGGTACAAGATGGATTCCGTGAATTATATGGTCAAGGGCATCTGCCCCAGCT
>CAYTXA010000149.1:0-5163 GCA_964440865.1 uncultured Muribaculaceae bacterium
CCGCAGGAGCAGCCTTGGCAGCGGCCTTCGGCTTGCTCTCGGCCTCCTTCTTCTTCTTTGCCGGCCTCTCGAAGAGAAACCAGAAGAGGAACCAGAGGATTGCGAGTGCCGAGAAGACAACTGTTACGGATACAACCGTGAGGACTAGTCCGTACTTGTCCGTCCTGGCCATCCTGTCGCTCTTGCTCTCCTCGTTGTCCTTTCCGTTCTGGAACATCGGGGAAGGCACGCTGACGGCAAGCGAGTCGAAGCGGATCTGTTTGTTGTCGGTGGAGAACTTGCTGATGGACATGCCGGCTGGAAGGTTCTCCGGGATATGGAGCGAGTCCAGTATCGTGCGCCCGTCATTTGCGACAAGGTAGATGTCGGATCCTCTCCTGAGGCGGAAGCCGGCATAGAATGTACCGTCTTCTCCGCGTCCGCTGGCATGGAATACGACTACCTGGCGCGGCTGCAGCGACGTTCTTCTGTCTATGCTCGGAATGATGCTCTTCTTAAGGTTGTTGCGGTCGTCGGTGAGATAGCATCCCCCGTACTTGACCGTACCCTGTGACGTGTTGAGGATTTCGATCCAGCCTTCGTATCTTCCGTAGTCGTCGACAAGCAGGGAGTCGCCTTCCGGCATCGCCTCCGTGATGCGGAGGTCGATCAGGTTCTGCGCCCCGGCGAACGACGCCCCGACAAGAAGCGTGGCGGCCGAAACCATTATTTTCCTAAGTAAATTCATGGCTTACAGAGGAAGATTGTCGTGTTTCTTGGCAGGAACCCCGGCCTGCTTTCCGGCAAGAGATTCGAGGGCACGGATGACGCGGAAGCGGGTGTTGCGCGGCTCGATCACGTCGTCGATGTAGCCTTTCTCTGCTGCCTGGTAGGGATTGTTGAAGAGTTCCTCGTATTCAACCTTTTTTCCGTCAAGCATCTTTGCCCTCTCGTCGGGATTCTCGATGTCCTTGGCTTCCTTGCCGTAGAGGATCTTGACGGCTCCGTCAGCGCCCATAACTGCGATCTGGGCCGAAGGCCAGGCGTAGTTGATGTCGCTGCGCAGATGCTTGCTGCTCATTACGATATATGCGCCGCCGTATGCCTTGCGGAGCGTGACGGTGACCTTCGGGACTGTTGCCTCGCCGTAGGCGTAGAGCAGTTTTGCCCCATTGGTGATGATCGCGCCGTACTCCTGCTGGGTTCCGGGAAGGAATCCTGGTACGTCCACGAGGGTAACGAGCGGGATGTTGAACGCGTCGCAGAAGCGCACGAAGCGTGCTGCCTTGCGGGAAGCGTTGATGTCGAGCACGCCGGCCAGCATCTTGGGCTGGTTGGCGACAATTCCGACGCTCCTTCCGCCCATGTGGGCGAAGCCTACGATTATGTTCTTTGCATACTGGGCATGTACCTCGAAGAACTTGCCGTCGTCGACGATTGCCTTGATTACGGCATACATGTCATACGGCTCGTTCGGGTTGTCGGGAATGATCTCGTTCAGGGACTCTTCCACGCGTCCTGCCGGGTCTAGTGTCTCTACAACGGGAGCCTCCTCGCGGTTGTTCTGCGGGAGATAGCTGAGAAGTTCCTTGATCTTTGCGATGGCGTCCTTCTCGTCCTCGGCAGCAAAGTCGGCAACGCCGCTCTTGCTGGCGTGGACTGCAGCGCCTCCGAGGTCTTCCTGGGATACTTCCTCTCCGGTTACGCTCTTCACGACTGCAGGACCGGTCAGGAACATGTAGGACGTGTTCTTGACCATGAAGGTGAAGTCCGTGAGGGCGGGGGAGTAGACCGCACCACCTGCGCAGGGTCCGAAGATTCCGGAGATCTGCGGGACAACGCCGGAAGCGAGGATGTTGTGCTCGAAGATGTCGCCGTAGCCTGCAAGGGCATCGACGCCTTCCTGGATCCTTGCTCCGCCGGAATCATTGAGCCCGATCACGGGCGCTCCGTTCCTCATCGCCATGTCCATGACCTTGCAGATCTTCTCGGACATTGTCTTTGAGAGTGAGCCTCCGGATACGGTGAAATCCTGGGCATAGACATAGACGAGACGACCGTCGATTGTGCCGTATCCGGTAACGACTCCGTCCCCGTCCACGTGGGTCTTGTCCATTCCGAAGTTCGTGCACCTGTGGTGCTTGAACATGTCGAATTCTTCGAAAGAGCCCTCGTCCAGCAGAAGCGCAAGCCTTTCCCTTGCGGTGAGCTTGCCCTTGCCGTGCTGGGCATCGATCCTCTTCTGTCCGCCGCCCAGCCGGGCCGTAGCCCTTCTGTCAACGAGTTTCTCTATTTTTTCCTGCTGTAAGTTCATGATATTGTGTTATTCTTCTGATTCTGAAGGTTTCATCGTCGTGTAGACGTTGCTTACGTCGTCGTCGTCCTCGAGCATGTTGATGAGCCTGTCCATGGTCTCTCTCTGCTCGGGAGTGACGTCCTTGAGATCGACATTCGGAAGCCATTCGAATCCGCCGGACGCGAGGTCGTATCCGTTGTCCTCGATGAATTTCTGGATGTCTCCGTAGGAAGTGAAGTCGCCGTATATGACGACCTGCCTCTTGATGTTGCCGTCGCGGTCCTCTTCCTCCTCCTTGAACACGTCGTCTGCGCCGAAGTCGATGAGCTCAAGCTCAAGTTCCTCGACGTCGATGGGCTTGTCGGGAGCCTCGTTGATGCGGAAAACGCACTTGTGGTCGAACATGAAGCTTACGCTTCCGCTGGTCTGAAGTGTGCCGCCGCACTTGGTGAAGTAGCTGCGGACATTCGCAACGGTCCTGGTGGTGTTGTCCGTCTGGGACTCCACGAGAACTGCGATTCCGCCGGGGCCGAATCCTTCGTATACAACATCCTTGAAGTCGCCGAGGTTCTTGTCGGTGGCCTTCTTTATGGCCCTCTCGATATTCTCCTTCGGCATGCTCTCGTTCCTTGCCTCGGCCATCAGCGCACGGAGCCTGGGGTTTCCGACAACGTCGGGACCGCCCTGCTTTACCGCGATGGTGATTTCCTTTCCGATCTTCGTGAAGGTACGGGCCATGTGGCCCCACCTCTTCATCTTCCTCTCTTTCCTGAATTCAAATGCTCTTCCCATAGCTTAGGTCTCCTATTATTCAGCTGCGTTCTCGATGCGGGAAATGTACTTGTCGATTTCGGTCCTCTCGTAGGACTGGGGATACTGGTCCTTGATCTCCTTGTAGAAGGAAAGGGCCTTGTCCTTGTTGCCGAGCTCCTCGCTGACGATGCCAGCCTTGAGAAGGTAGGAAGCCGCATAGACGTTGTCGTCCTTCGCAGCTGCGTTCTCGTAGCATGTCACAGCCTTGTCGTACTGCTCAAGTCCGCAGTAGGCATCGCCCATGGACCCGAGTGCGCGTGCTGCCATGATCGGTTCCTTTCCGCTGTACTTTCCGAGATAGGAAATCGCATCCTCATAGTTGCCCAGATTCAGGGCGCAGACTCCTGCATAGTAGTATGCTGCCTTTCCGGCGCGGGAACCATATTCGTCGATCACCTGCTCGAAGCCGAGAGTGTTGCCGTCTCCCTTGAGGGCCAGTTCATATTCTCCGTTGCGGAAATTTGCCTCGGCGGGGAACATCTGCGCCTGAGCCTCGGCCTTGCGGGGCTGTACGTAGAAGTGATGCCAGGCCAGTACTACAAGGCCGACAAGGATTACAGCTGCAAGGGATCCCCAGACCCACTTGCCGTTCTTCTCGAAGAAGTCGCTGACAGCGGAAACATGCTGCTCGACTCTCTCTTCGCGCTGCTGTTCCTGTTCTTTAAGGTTTTCTGTTGCCATAAAAATTATTGTATTTTGTTTTTATTCTATGCGGATACCGAATAATCACGCAAAATTATGAAATTCTCTGCAATCGACCAATAAATTTGCCGTTGGAATTTCTTCCCATAAACACTATCTTCGCAAGGATACAAGAAGGATATGGCGGTATTGGACAAAATAATTGTCAGGGATTTCAGGAACATAGCCCTGACGGAACTCCGTTTTTCCCCGAAGTTCAACTGCATCTGGGGAAACAACGGAGAGGGGAAGACGAACCTCATGGATGCGGTATGGTATCTTTCCATGACAAAGAGCGCGTTCGCGGTCCAGGACCGCTACAACTTCCGGTACGGATGCGATTCCTTCTCGCTGTCAGGCGATTACACATTGGACAACGGGACGCTCGCGCGCTTCTCGATTGAAGTCGGGCAGGGCGGGAAGAAGCTCCGCCGGGACGATAATCCCTGCAGGAGAATCTCCGACCACATCGGCGAACTGCCGGTTGTGATGGTCTCTCCCGAGGACATCACGATGGTCAGCGAATCGGGGGAGGAGAGGCGCCGGTTCCTCAATGCGGTGCTTTCGCAGATGGACCGGAACTATCTCGACTCCATGGTCCAGTACAACAAGCTCCTTGCCCAGAGGAACAGGACGCTGAAGACTCCGTCTCCTGACGAAGAACTCCTGAATGTGTTCGACAGCAGGATGGGAGCCCTTGCGGCAGGGATATATAATAAGAGGAGCGAGTTCGTCAATGGGCTCGGGCCTGTAGTGAAGAACTATTACGACATGATCTCCGGGGGGAACGAGACTGTTTCGGTAGAGTACCAGTCGGCCCTCTCGAAGCAGCCGCTGGAGGAAATCCTTGCCGCGTGCCGCGAGAAGGACCGCCTTCTCGGCTACACCACGGCAGGCATCCAGCGAGATGACCTGGCTTTCAGCCTTGGCGGGCATCCTATGCGCCACTGCGGCTCCCAGGGGCAGCAGAAGTCTTTCCTCGTTGCCCTGAAGTTCGCCCAGTATGACCTGATGCGGCAGCAGACAGGGGCCTCGCCGATCCTGCTGCTGGACGACGTGTTCGACAAGCTGGACTATTCGAGGATATCCAACCTGCTCGGGATGGTTTCGGGAAACGGCTTCGGCCAGATCTTCCTGACGGACAGCAACAAGGTCCGCATTTCGGGTCTGCTGGACAGGATAACGAGCGACAGCGCGTACTTCGAGACGACTGCCGGAAATTTCACGAGGACGGAGGCCGGAGCGAATGAATGATTACCGCACCACGAGGATAGAGAGGAAGGAGGCGGAGCCGATGAGCGAGCTGATTTCCCAGTACATCCGCAGCATGAAGCTGACTGCCGGGCTGAACCGCCAGCAGGTATTCCATGCATGGGACACAGTCTCCGGGGCGG
>CAYTXA010000150.1:0-346 GCA_964440865.1 uncultured Muribaculaceae bacterium
ACGGCAAAGATACCAAGAATCTGAAGGGAAATCAATAACTTTGCGCGCGAATGGAAAATGGCACGCAACGATAGCTACATAAGGACAGGCACTGCTACGGTCACGCTGAACGCAGGCAGCCACTATCTTCTGTCGCCCCTTCCGCAGTGGGAGCAGTTTCCCGCAGTCCTTCGCGGGAAGATCCGCCTTTCCGGGACAAAGTCCACCAACCCGATAGCCGTCGGAGACAAGGTCGAATATGCCGTGGAGAGCGACCCCGTGGACCTGAAGCATCCTGCGGTCATTACCGGGATAGTCGACAGGAAGAACTATCTGATCCGGAAATCCACGAATCTCTCGAAGCAGT
>CAYTXA010000150.1:356-5158 GCA_964440865.1 uncultured Muribaculaceae bacterium
AGGGTGGACTCTGAGAACAAAACAAATTTCAACAAGGTTCCGCTGCTGCATTACCCCGACTATCTCGCCCATTTCCACGATATCTACGAGGGCGCCGGCTACAGGATTCTCGAGACGTCATCCCGGACGGGCGAGGGTGTTGGAGAAATCAGGGAGGAGATAAAGGGAAAAGTCTGCCTGTTCTCGGGCGAGAGCGGAGTGGGGAAATCCAGTCTTATCAAGGCGCTGGACCCCTCTCTTGACCCCAAGATCGGCGAAATATCCCTGGCCCACCTGCAGGGAAAGCACACGACATCGCTCTACGAGATGTACAAGGTCTCGACAGGAGGATGGATCATCGACTCTCCCGGAATCAGAGGCTTCGGGCTCACGGGCATAGACAGGGAGGAAATATCGCTGTATTTCCCGGAGATGAAACGGATCGGGGAGGAATGCAGGTTCAAGCCGTGCACCCATACCCACGAGCCTGGCTGCGCCGTGAAAGAGGCCGCCCGGGACGGAAGGATCAGTGCCGAGCGCTACAGTTCATATCTCGGCATGCTCGAGGAAAACATGAAATTCAGACAAGGATGAAACGCCACCCTCTATCTTTTTTCAGAATCAGCGTACCTTCGGAATACAAGGTGCCTGAGGCAGAGTTCCAGTCGACCTACAAACGGCTGAGGGTCAGGACATTCTGGGGCGCCACTGCCGCCTACAGCATATTCTACATCTGCAGGATGGCCTTCAGCGTCGTCAAGCAGCCTATCATCGACTCCGGCACTCTGACCGCCGGACAGCTCGGAATCATCGGGTCCGCGATGCTTTTCGTCTATGCGGTCGGGAAATTCTCGAACGGATTCATCGCGGACTACTGCAACGTGCGCAGGTTCATGGCGGCAGGACTTCTCATCTCATCCCTTCTCAACATGGCGATCGGAGTCCTCGGCCTTGCCCACGGTATTGCCTCCCTGACGTCCATGTTCATCTTTTTCGCGTTCGCGATTCTATGGGGCATGAACGGATGGGTGCAGTCCATGGGCTCGCCTCCCGGAGTCATCAGCCTTTCGAGATGGCTCCCCCTGAAGACCAGAGGCACATTCTACAGCATTTTCAGCGCCACTCCGTATCTCGGCAAGTTCCTGTCGTTCATACTGATAGGTGCCATCGTAGGGTGGATCGGCTGGGAATGGGGCTTCGTGTTCGCCGGCATCGCCGGCCTTGTCGGGTCCGCCATCATCCTGATATTCGTTTCCGATACCCCAGAGAGCAAAGGCCTTCCTTCCGTCCAGGAGCTTTCCGGCGAGGCGGTCAGCAAGAGCGACACGCGCAAGACAAGCGAACTCCAGCTTTCCGTGATAAAGCATGCGGGAATATGGGTCATAGCCCTTTCCAGCGCGTTCGTATACATCACCCAGTACGCCGTCAGCGGATGGGGCGTGCTGTTCCTCCAGAAGCAGAAGGGCTTCTCGCTTGAGAGCGCCACGCAGATCATCGCCTTCTCCGAGGCATTCGGGATTGCGGGCACGATCTGTGCCGGGTGGCTGTCGGACAAGGTGTTCCGCGGGAGCAGGGTCAAGCCCGTGGTGCTGAGCGGAGTATTCTGCCTGCTGGCTCTGGGCCTGTTCCTGTTCTCCGGAGGCGGCTACATCGCCAATATCGCCTACGTAGCCCTCTTCAGCATGACCATAGGAATCCTGTTCTGCATCGTGGCGGGACTCATGGCCCTTGACATCGTCCCTCGCCGCGCGACAGGGGCTGCCATAGGCATTGTCGGGGTTTCCAGCTATGTTGCCGCGGGTATCCAGGACATCGTGTCGGGATTCCTGATCCAGAGCGGTTCTGCCGGAGGCTCGGAAGCTGCCAGCTATGATTTCGGCCCTGTGGCGTGGTTCTGGATGGGCGCGTGCCTTCTCTCATTCATCCTTCCGGTCATCGGATGGAATGCAATGAGAAAAAAGGTCGAATAGAAAGAGGAAAAACTATTTATTTTTTGTACTTTTGGATTCATGCTGGTTCGCGCCGGCAGGATTGCCCATGCATTGGCCAAGACAATCAATTAATAAAAAACAAGATATGTCCACTAACCACTCCGGACAGCCGAACTATCTGTTCGCGCTCGTCGTGATGTTCGTCGTCTGCTTCCTTATCGGATTCGTGACGACGATGAACAACTCCATGATTGCATTCTGTACGAAGGCATTCAACCTTACTGCCCAGCAGGGCCAGTATGTCAACACCGCATTCTACGGCGCATACCTGCTGTCGATTCCTCTTGCATACATGATGAACAAGATAGGGTACAAGAGCACCCTGATCCTTGGCCTTGCAGTCGTTGCCGTCGGCTTCGTAG
Source organism: uncultured Muribaculaceae bacterium (assembly GCA_964440865.1). Classification (GTDB taxonomy): domain Bacteria; phylum Bacteroidota; class Bacteroidia; order Bacteroidales; family UBA932; genus Cryptobacteroides. The sequence goes on from CAYTXA010000150.1 coordinate 2,689, forward strand.
TCAACAGCTTCGGCATCAAGTCCGCAATTGCCGCGCAGGCAAATGTCTATGCGGTTTTCCTCGCTTCCATGTGCCTTGTCGCTATCGGTATCGTAATGCTCCAGAATGTGACCAATCCCTATGTGATGGTCCTCGGAAAGCCTGAGAGCGGCGCGTTCAGGATGACCCTGAGCCAGGCCCTCAACTCCGTTGCGACAACCGTTGCCCCACTCTTCATCTCCGCCGTCATCATCGCCGGCAAGACCCCGACCCCGTCTGCTGTGCCGGGACCGTATCTGGGAATCGGCATTTTCGTTGCCGTGATCGCTGTGATCCTGGCGTTCCTCAGCCTTCCGAAGATCGATGAGGGAAAGCAGGCCGCTGAAGAAGGGTCCACTGTCCAGTACAAGGACAGCGCCTTCAAGTATCCGCACGTATGGTTCGGCGCCCTTGCAATCTTCATGTACCTCGGAGTCGAAATCGGCGTTCCTTCCATGCTTCCGTACCGCATCAAGTCTGTCCCCGACGTTGCTGATCCTACTGCCCTTGCCACAAAGCTCCTTGCCTTCTACGGGGGCGGCATGATGGTCGGCCGTTTCGTCGGCGCCGGCATCCTGACGAAGTTCAAGCCCCGCAAGGTGCTCTCCTTCTGCCTTGGCATGGGCGCTCTCTGCATACTGCTTTCTATCCTCGTCGGCAATAATATGGCCGGAATCTGGTGCATGCTTGCAGCCGGACTGTTCCACTCTGTAATGTGGCCTCTCGTCTTCAACCTCGGTCTCCAGGACCTTGGCCCGAACACCAAGCAGGCAACCGGTATCATCAACACTGGTGTGATCGGTGCTGCTGTCCTCATGCCTGTCCTCGGCGGTATTGTCGATGCTCTCGACGGAAACGCCAGGATCGCAATGATCGGTCTCTTCGTATTCTACGCCTACATCTTCTGGTTCGCCATGAAGGGTTCCCGTATCGGTCTGTCTGCTAAAAGCGAATAATCATGTCTGAAGAAAAAGATCTCGTAATCGGAATAGATGTCGGTGGCCAGACCACCAAGTGCGGTGTTGTAGATGCCCGTGGTACAATCCTGTCCCAGACCGTCATCAGGAGCGATACCTACACTGATTTTGCTCCATATGTCAAGGAACTTGCATCAGCTCTCCGGAAAATAGTCGGAGAAGCTGAAGGCAAGGGGAGAATCCGCGGCGTCGGAGTCGGCGCTCCGAATGCCAACTACTACACCGGAAGGGTTGAGAGCGCTCCCAACCTGACCTGGGGCGGCGCCGGCAAGGTCATCGAATACGCCAAGCTCCTGAGCCGCGAGCTCGACGGCATTCCCGTATCCATGACCAATGACGCCAACGCTGCCGCGATGGGCGAAATGACCTATGGAAGCGCCCGCGGCATGAAGAATTTCATCATGATCACGCTCGGGACCGGCGTCGGCTCCGGAATTGTGATCGACGGAAAGCTTGTCTACGGCAGCGACGGATTTGCAGGCGAACTCGGCCACACATGCGTAGTGTGCCACAATGGGCGCCACTGCAACTGCGGCAAGACAGGCTGCCTCGAGGCCTATTGCTCCGCGACGGGTGTTGCCCGCACCGCAAGGGAATGGCTCATGATGAACGATGAACCCTCGCTTCTGCGCGGAATCGAGAACATCTCCTCCAAGGATGTCTACGATGCCGCCAAGGAAGGCGACAAGCTTGCGCTCCGCATCTTTGACTTCACCGGTACGATCCTGGGAGAGAAGTTCGCCGATTTCATTGAATTCTCTTCTCCGGAGGCGATCGTGCTGTTCGGCGGACTTGCCAGAGCCAAGGAATTCCTGACTGCTCCGATCGAAAAGGCCATGAACGAAAACGTGATGCCTCAGTGGCGCGGGAAGGTCAAGCTCGTCTACTCTTCCCTCAAGGAATCTGATGCGGCCATTCTCGGTGCTTCTGCACTTGCCTGGGAACTTTAGGACGCAAGATTCTGGAAGTCAGCATCATCATAGTCTGCATGAACAGGCCGGACCTTCTTGGCCCGTGCCTCGATGGCATAAGGTCACAGACCAGGGTCTCATACGAGATCCTGGTCGTGGCGTATATGTTTTCTGGGGAAAACATGCAGTGGCTCAGGGAGAATTATCCTGAGGTCAGGATCGTCTTGTCCGACAAGCTAAGGGGTTTTGCGGAGAACAACAATCTGGCACTGCCGCTCGCGAGAGGGCGTTTCTGCTTCGTGGTCAATGACGACACGCTCATGAGCATGCCAGTCATAGACGCTCTCCTGTCGGACTTCTCCAGCCTGGGAGACGACGTCGCGGCGGTTTCTCCGAAGATCGTGTTTGCCGACGGCAGGATCCAGACCCTCGGCCGCAGCGAGGTCTCCCCATGGACGTATGTCCGTCATTATCTGCATCTTGAGGCCGAGGCGAAGCCTGGGCCGGGACGCAGGGGGACGGGCCTTGTCGAGACATACAACCGCAACGGGGCATGCTTCATTG
>CAYTXA010000151.1:0-5130 GCA_964440865.1 uncultured Muribaculaceae bacterium
GTACAAGAGCACGATTGCTCACGGCTATCTCACGCTCTCCCTGCTGCCCCATCTTTGGGACGAGATCGTGGAGGTCAACAACCTGAAGATGATGGTCAACTACGGCATGGACAAGATGCGTTTCGGTCAGCCTGTCATCACCGGCAGTCGCATCCGCATGAAGGCTTCTCTTGCCAATCTTGAGAACCTCCGTGGCATCTGCAAGGCTTACATCGACTTCGTCATCGAGATCGAGGGTCAGCGCAAGCCCGCATTGAAAGGCGAGGCACAGTTCCTGTACTATTTCAAATAACGCTTTTAAAATAAGAAGAAACTAATAGGGGCCTGCCGTGAATTACGACAGGCTTTTTTGTCTAATTTCATCGTGTATAGATATTTCTGAGGATACTGTCACCGACACATCTGCTGTAATGGGCACCATCATAGAAATAATGGTAATCGTAGAAACGGGGACAGGCGGAATAGTCGTGGACATGCGATGCACCGAAGATAGCCTTTAGGGCTTTCAGATCCTGCTTGTTCAACCATTCCTTCTGCGGATTGGGCCCGATGACCCACTGGATGTCCGTGTGATGAGCACGGCAGAAAGCGCGGATGGCGAACAGCGCCTGGCGCTGCTGACTGCCTATGGTGTGGCATCCTTCGTAGGGCTTGGCGTTCTTCATGTTCGTCACCCAGCCTTTGTCAGCATATTTTTTGTTCTGATAGCTCTCCTTCCAGTAAGTCTCACCCTCTTTTCGGATGTCTTCCTCTTGCCAGAGCACAGCGTCATTGGTATAGAGCGTGCGCGTAGGTACATTGGGGAAGATGATGTCCTTACCCGACTTCTTGATGGTCCCCGTGCACAGATAGCGCAGGTAGGGAACGAGGAACTTCGGCGACATGAAACTCTGGAAGAACTGCATCTGATAATAGATGCTGCTGCACCCGGACACGTCGGGAGGCATGATGTGCATCATACCGTGGCGCGGGTCTGTCGTCTCAAAGAAGCCACGCTCCACGACGACGAGCAGATGGCGGATGGGCTGACCCGGGATGTTGCCGAGTGCCGTGAGCTTCTGCTGGAACTCACCGATGCCTTCCGCATTGGAGAAGAATCGGTAGGGACGGCCATGGATGTACCTATTCCAGTCTTCACAAGGGAAGGCCTTTGTACAGGAGTTGCCCATGACGAAGGAGTCGTAGTGGCGGGTGGGGTTGAATGCCTTCAGTTTCTCCCAGCCCACGGCTCCCTCATTCTGCATGACATGACTGTAGTCGTAGGCCGTCACCTTGGGATGCACGACCATGAACGGGTCCTTGACCATGTAAAAGACGGAAAGAGCAATGAGGGGCGAGAGCAGCAGGATGAAACGAATGTAAAACTTGTATAGTTGCTTATTCATAGAGCCTTAAATTTATTGTTTACACGGATCTTTCCACACGTTTTATCTCACACGGATCTTATCTCACACGGATCTTAAAGATTTTAAAGATAGTTACGCCGCTTTTGCGGCTACACATACCCTTCTGCATCACCGCGTAGCGAACAGCGTAGCCTTCTTTAAGATCTTTAAAATCCGTGTGAAAAGAATCCATGTGAGACAAGATATCCGAACAAGAAGGTTTAGTGTGATAACATAATCTTTGAAATGTAAACGTTTACCTTAGAATTGAATATAGATGAAGTTCTCTACGCCAAAGGCTCCATAGAAGACAATGACAAACACGAGGACGAAATAGACGAGCCAGCGCCAGGGTGTGGAGAGCTGCTCCGAAGCCTTGATGAGATTGCGCTTGCCGTTGAAATATTCTACGAGGAAGAGGATGAGCACGGCGATGCCGAAGACGATCCAATAGAAGTCCTCCATGCCGAGGCGCAGCTCCTTGATGGAGGTCTGGAAGCCGTCGAACATATGGCGGTAAGCGTAGAAGACATCCGTGAGACGTTCCACGCGGAAGAAGAGCAGCGACAGGGCGAAGAAAATATAGGTGCGGATCATCATCAGTGCACTGCCTATCTTTTTTCCGAAGATGTTGTACATCTTGTCGCGGCGTTTCCCGAGCAGTGTCTCAATGATAATGAGGATGCCCTGGAAGAGTCCGTAGAAGGCGAAGGTCCAGCCGGCGCCATGCCATACGCCGATAACGACGAAGGTCACAAGCACGGAGACGACGACACCCCAGCGCCCCCATTCGCGCAGCGAGGCGTTGAGCGGCGTGAAGATATAGTCGCGCACCCAGAAGGAGAGCGACTGGTGCCAGCGACGCCATAGCTCACCCGTAGACTTTGAGATGAACGGCCGGTCGAAGTTGGGCTGTAGCTTGAAGCCGAGCATTCGGCCGAAGCCCAACGCCATGCAGGTGTAGCCCGCGAAGTCGGCATAGAGCTGGATGGGGTAGAGCATCGTGGCGCAGAGGATCTGCATGCCTGTCGACTGCTGTACGTGGTCGAGCACTAAGTCGAGCGACGGTGAGATGCGGTCGGCGATGACCACTTTCATGAACAAGCCCCACGCCACGAGTTTCAGTCCCCGAGTCACGAGCGTATAGTCGAAGGCATGTGGCTTCTTCAACTGAGGGATGAGGTCGAAGGCACGCTCGATAGGTCCGGAAAGGAACTTAACGAAGAGGAGCATGTAAAGGGAGAAGTCGATGAAGTCCTCCTCCGGCTCTTCCTCCCAGTAGATCTCTATCAGATAAGACAGCGCCTGGAACGTGTAGAACGAGATGCCCAAGGGAAAGAGCGGGAACCAATAGCGCGCAATGAGCCAGAACACGACGAGGCCACTGATGCTTGCCCAGAACCACACGTTGCCTGCCCGTGTGTTGAGCGTCTTATGAATCTGCTTGCCGGCGAGGAAGGTGAAGACCGTGATGCCGGCGGCGATGAGGAGATAGGCGATGTGGTAATAGCCGATGAAGATCATGCTCGCCAGGAGCAGTACGCCATGCTGCCACCTCAGGGTCGGCTTGGTGTAATAGAGGATGAAGGTCAGCGTCATGCATACCACGAAGGCCTGTGATAAGAATTCCATGGGTGCAGAGGCTTATTCGTTCGTCTTCTTGAGGATGGCGTCGATCATGCCTCCCACGTTCTTCATGCGGATGATGTCGCGGAGCTTGAAATGGATGTTGAACCGATGCTCGATGTCGCTGATGATCGTCATGTTGGTCAGTGAGTCCCAGTTGTCGATATTGTCTGTTGTCATATTGTCGCTCAGTTCGATGCCCGGGCGGTTCAGTACGTTTGCAAAAATGTCGTTCAGTTGTTTTCTTACTTCTTCTTTGTTCATAATATTATTTAGCTTATATTTTTATGCCTGTAGCATTTCCTTGATTTTTCTCCTGTCTATTTTGTTGTTGGCATTCTGTGGGAAGACCTTCAGGAAGGCGATCTTCTCGGGAATCATGTAAGCGGGAAGGTATTTCTTCAGATATTCGAGGAGCTGATGCCCGCTGCCGTCGTCTGCCTTCTCTATGGCGAGTTCAAGATGCTGGACACCCGGCTCGCCAATGGCCACAGCCACTGCTGCACACTGGTTGTCGTAGAACTTGCGCGCCACGCTCTCTATCTCACTGAGTTCGATGCGGAAGCCCTGAATTTTCACTTGCGAGTCCTTGCGCCCTATATATATAATGTTGCCATCGGCTGTGAGCTGGCAGAGGTCGCCGGTGAGATACCAACGGGTGCCGTCTTTTGTGAAGAACGTCTCGCGGTTCTTCTCCTCGTTGTGCCAATAGCCGCGCGTGAGCTGAGCCCCGGCAAGACAGAGCTCTCCCGTCTCTCCCGGAGCCACACAGTCGTGATTCTCGTTGACAATCATCGTATGCGAGCATTTCATATCCTTTCCGATGCATACGATGCCATTGTGTTGGCAGATGGGCGTTGAGAGGCGGTAGGCCGTACAATAGATCGTATTCTCCGTGGGGCCATAGACGTTCCATACCTCTGCATGAGGAACGGTGTGCATCCACGCTTCGGCATCGTCACTGTTCAGTGCCTCTCCACAGAAGAGCGAATAGCGGAGGCTTGGGGCTTCTATCTCGTCGAGATAGGGGCGCAGATAATGGATGACGGAAGGTACCATGAGAGTCATCGTCAGGTCGTAAGTGTCGAGGAGCCGGAAAGCTTCCTGCCACTTGATGCTCCCGAGTTGAGCCGTATAGACGCAGGCACCCACGAGAAGTGGCGGGAGATAACTGCCTACGGAAAGGTCGAAGGTGAGGTCGAACATCTGAAGGCAACGGTCTTCATTTGTCAACTGGTAGCCCAATGCCTCAAATCCTTCCAGGAAGGCAGCCACACTCCCAAAAGAGACAGGTACGCCTTTGGGGCGACCAGTGCTCCCCGAAGTAAAAAGAAGGTAGGCATCGTGCTCCGGTTGGAATGGTTTCGGCGCTTGTGGTGTAGCTTCGGACTTGAGCTTGGCGGTTGCTATCACATTAATATTCTGATAGCGCGTGGTCTCACTGGAGTCTAACACCGTGTGGAGCCCTACCTGACTGATGATGTCGAGACAGCGGGCGATGGGCTGGAGCGGATGGAGAGGAACATAGCACTTGCCTTCCATCCAGATAGCGAGGATTGAGGCGTAGGTGTCGAGGTCATCGTTGGCAACAAGTCCGAAATAATCCCCGCCAACATCCTTAATACGTGCGCGGATAGCGTTTACTCTCTCTGCAAGTTGCTTATAAGTGTAGTACTTGTCTTGAATGCAGAAGGCATTGACTGCACTGTAAGCATGAAAGGCTTTACAAAGCCTTTGAACAACGTTCATCATGAAAATTACTCATTAAATATTTCCTTTATTATGTTCTATTTCTCTATAACGTATATATATGCGAAAAGTTGCATAGCTCATGCAGTTTTCTTTAGTATGACGCAAAATTATTGAAATACCCCCATGCGAGAGCAATATTTTTTTTCAAAAGAATGCTACCGCCACTACACTGTTTCAATGGGATAAATGTTAAAAACACGACTAATCGCAAACTTTTTGCTCGAAAAGTTTGCAGTTTAATATTAAATGCCTAATTTTGCAACTGTATTAATAAAACATACAACAACAAATAACAAACAAAAGTCATATAACAATGATGAATCATGTATCTGCATATTGGTGGTGGCGTAACTCAGGATTAAAAAAG
>CAYTXA010000152.1:0-5096 GCA_964440865.1 uncultured Muribaculaceae bacterium
GACCATGAAAAAGATATGGGCATATTTCATCATGCTGGTTCTACTCGCATCATGTGCAGAAGAAAGCGGCAGCGACGACATGGCGGAGATAATTCTGGATTTCGGGAAGGCGGAGACCAAGGCCATAATGCCGGACGAGGAGAAAGTGTCTGATCTCAACGTCCTGCTGTACAACTCTTCCGGCTCGCTGGAAGAATCCCGCTACCTTTCCGGCAGCATGCTCAGGAAAAGGGCCGGGAGATATTCCCTGTCCATGCGCATAATGCGCGGACTTCAGTCCTCGATCGTCTGCTGCGCAAACCTCGGCTATCCCCTCGAGAAGGCTGACGACCCGACGCTCAGCTCGAAGCTCGGAAAGCGTTTCTGGCTCAACTATCCGGACGAATATCCGGGAGGAATTCCCGCCACAGGGATCGTAACGAGGACATTCACGGCCGACGACAAGGAAATCTCGATTCCGATGACAAGGCTGATGTCGAAGATATCAGTCAGGATGGACAGGACATCGCTGGCTCCGGGGATAGAGATGAGGGTCCGCACGCTGAAGGTCGGGAACTGTCCCAGGTCTGCCCTTCTGCTCGGGAAAAGCTATGCCAGGACTAAGGCGGACGTGTTCGCGTCCGGCTTCACGCTGGGCGGGAAGGAAGTGGACCCGCTCAACACGGACGAGACTCTGGGCATCAGCAAGGAAGTCAGCGCCTACATGCTGGAGAACATGCAGGGCACTCTGCTCGAGAATGTCACGGACGACGACGGGAAGGTCCTGGACGATGTCCCGGTCCTGTCGCAGGTCTGCTCATACCTCGAACTCGGGATAGAGTACACATCCGACGACTTCTCTACCCCGCCCGGCAAGTATCTGAAATACAGATTCTACCTCGGCGAAAATCTGGCAAATTTCGACGTGGAGAGGGGCTGCCACTACCACTACACGATATGCCCCGACGGGGACGGGCTCGGTTCGGAGTCCGCGTGGAGGGTAGACAAGGGGGATATCGGGGAGGACGACGACTATGAATCCAGCATGTAGTGCTTGTACATCCAGTCCACGATGCTGTCGGCAAGGGAGATGTTCGGCACGAGGATCACATCGCATTCCAGGCACTCCGCGCAGGTGAGGAAGATCTCGGCAGCGGGGACGATGACGTCGGCGCGGTCAGCCTTCAGGCTCCACCTCGCCATCCTCTCCTCTACGGAAAGAGGCTTCATGACTTCGTACATGCTGCGGAGATTGTCGACGGTTATCTGCTTGGATTTCTTGTCGTTGGCCAGCTTGCAGAGCTTGTTGATGTTGCCTCCGGACCCGATGATCGTAACCTTTCCGAACTTGGAGGAGAAATCGGAGAGCCCCCTGCGCATGTCGTCCCACTCGTCACGTGTCACCTGGCCTGCAAGCAGGCGGAGTGTGCCGATGTTGTAGGAGCGGCTGGCCGTGAACTTCCCGTCATGGATGAGGGAAACCTCCGTGGAACCTCCGCCGACGTCGATGTAGGCGAAAACGCCCTCGTTGCTGTCGGTCTTTTCCACGAGGTTGTCAGAAAGAAGCCCTGCCTCTTCCTTGCCCTTTATGATCTCGAGCTTTATGCCGGTGTCTTCCTCCAGGCGTTGCAGCACTTCCTGGCCGTTCTCCGCATCACGCATCGCAGACGTGGCGCAGGCACGGTAGCGGTCGACATCGAAGAATTTCATGAACTGGGCATAGCCCTTCATCATGTGCTTCATCATGTCGTAGCGCTTCTCGGAAATCTTCCCCAGCGTGAACACGTCCTGACCGAGACGGAGAGGTACGCGCACGAAAATCAGCCCTTCGATGAGTGCGGGAGCGTCCTCGCGCGGAGTGAATCTCTTGACAAGGAGCCTGGCTCCGTTGGATCCGATATCTATGGCAGCATATGTTGCCGACTTTTTCGCTTTCATGTTATTGTGCCGAAGCCTCCTCATTCTCACGCACATAGGCGTTGTTCAGTTCTTCCTGCGAACGGAAAGGCTTTTCGCCGTCCGGCACTGGCTGGATCTGGTTGGTCCCATGGCCGTCCACGATGCGTCCGTTGCAGTTGTCCTTCATGCCGTATTCCACGGTGCGCAGCAGGTCCCGCTGCAGATCCTCGTCGTAGACAGGGGTCAGGACCTCTATGCGGTTGACAAGGTTGCGGGGCATCCAGTCCGCGGAGCCGAGATAGTATTTCGGTTTCCCGCCATTGCAGAATATGAGAATCCTGGCGTGCTCGAGATACCGGTCTATGATGCCTACAGCACGGATGTTGTCGCTGATTCCGGGGATTCCGGGCACGGCAGAGCAGTTGCCGCGGATGCAGATGTCGATCTTCACGCCGGCCTGGGAAGCCTTGTAGAGCTTGCGCACCATCTCCTCGTCCGTGATGTGGTTGATCTTCATCTTGAGGTAGGCTTCCTTGCCCTGACGGGCATTGTGGATCTCATTGTCGAGCATGCGGAGTATGCGGCTCTTCATGCTGTTCGGGGACACGAGCAGTTCCTGGAAACGGGTATGGATGTAGGGCCGGTCGATGAAATCGAACACCTTCCTGACCTCGTTGACGATGCGCGGACGGGCCGTCATCTGGATGTAGTCGGTGTAGACCTTGGCATTTCCCTCATGGAAGTTTCCGGTGCCGACGCAAGCGATGTTCCCGCGGACGGACTCGACGTAGAGCAGCTTGGAGTGGATCTTCAGGCCTTCGACTCCGAAGACGACATTGACGCCCTCCTCCTGCATGCGCTTGCTCCACATTATGTTGCTCTCCTCGTCGAAGCGGGCGAGAAGCTCCACCACGGCGGTGACTTTCTTCCCGTTGCGGGCAGCTGCAATCAGCGCCTTGACAACCTTGGAATCCTTCGCAAGGCGGTAGAGCGTGGTCTTTATGACCTTGACGTCCGGATCGAGCGCAGCCTCGCGCAGGACGCGGATGTAGGCGTCGAAGCTATGGTACGGGACATGTATGAACCTGTCCTTCAGGCGGATAAGGTCGAGAATGGAATCATTGCTCAGGAATTCTGGCTTTATGATATGGGGCCATTTCGGGTAGCGCAGATCCTTGTGGCCGCAGTCCGGGAAGGACATCAGGTCCTTGTGGTTCTGGTAGCGTCCGCCGGCAAGGCTCGTGTCCAGTTCGTCCATCTTCAGCCTGTGGCTGAGCTTGGCGTGCATCTCCTGAGGCATCTCGTCGTCGTAGATCAGACGTACTGCCTCGCCCGCCTTGCGGCTGTTGACCCCGAGGGCTATCTTTTCCATGATGCCATAGTCGGAGTAGTTGTCGACCTCCATCTCGGCATCCTTCGTGAACTTGAAAGAATATGCGCGGTAGGTGCTGGGACTTACGCCGATGAAAATCAGGGGCATGCAGAAGCGGATGACATCGTCGAGATACATGATGTTGTCGAATCCGTCGGACGACGGGATTCTGATCCACCTGCCATATGTCCTGTCCGGGATCTTCACGATGGCATATCTCTTCTTCCTGGTCTCATTAGAAGTTTTCTCGACAAGAAGGTAGATCTTGTTGTCCTCCAGCTTGGCGATATCCTTGATCTCGTCGACCCAGATGGGGTTGACGTAGCCGTTGAGCTTGTCGTAGAAGAGATCTGTCAGGTACTTCTTCTGCTCGTCGTTCAGCTCCGTATCCTTGAGAAGGCGGATTCCGTGGCTCCTGAGAGACTCGAAGACATGGTCCGTAGCCTCGATGTACTCCTGGGAATACGACTTGTTGAGCTGGTTTATGGTCTTCAGCGTGCGGGTGAGCTTGTTGCGGTTGGCTTTGCTGATCCCGTCACTTTCCACCATTCGGTTCAGCGATGCCACCCTCACACGGAAGAATTCGTCGAGGTTGTTCGAATAGATGCCGAGGAAAGAGAGGCGTTCCAGCAGCGGAACATACTCCTTCTCCGCCTCCTGGAGGATGCGGTAGTTGAAATACATCCAGCTGACGTCCCTCTCGACGTAGGTCTTGATCGCGCTCATTTCTTGTCCTTCTTGTCTTTCTTGTCTTTCTTGTCCTTCTTCTTGTCTGCCTTGGCTTTCTTTTCCTTGTATTCCTTCTCGTCCTTGGGAGCGTTGCCCGGAGCATTGGGGCTGTCCTTCTGCACGACCAGGAAGTCTCCGTCGTGGCCAAGGTGGAGAGCCTTGCGGAAATCCTTTGCCATGCCGTCCGGGACGATTATCGTGCGGAGGTCGTCGCAGTCGTCGAACACGCTGCGTGCCATGTCGTCGGGCAGGTCATCGAATTCGACCTCCCTGAGGCTGTCGCAGTCTCCGAAGGCGAACCCACGAATCTCCTCGACAGAAGCCGGGATATGGATCTTCTTCAGCCCGCTGCAGTCGGAGAAAGCCTCCTTGCCGATCTTCCTGAGAGTGGAGGGGAAAACGACTTCCTCTATGGTGTCGTTGTCCTGAAAAGCCCCCTCGCCGATCACTTCGACCCCTTCGGGGATCTCGACACGGCACCCGTCGGTCTTGCAGGAAATTATCTTTTTCTTGTCTTCTGAATATTCGTACTGTTCCATGACTAGATTCTATCTTCCATGAATTTCTTTGTAGAGCGAAGCTGGTGACGCATGTTGCTCAGCAGCATCTGGGTCTCCTGGATAAGGTTCAGGTAGACGACGGAAACCTTGTAGTTGCCGGAGTTGCGGTCCTGCTGCATGCGGTCTATGTGCTTCTTCCTCAGCTCCGAAAGCTCGTCCTTGAGGTCATCGCCGAGCGCCATGACATCGCGGTAGCCGGCATACTTGTCCGAGGCGATGTAGTCATGCGTGCGCTGGAGCAGGTCCACGACCTTCTCATATATGGGCCTGAACTCTTCCTTGTACTCATCGGGGAGCGGGTTGAAGTTGTTGTCCACGTGGATCTTGACCGGTTCGAGCATACGCTTGAGGCAGTAGATGTACTGGGTCGCGCTGTTGATGCTGAGGTGGTACCACGTATTGCGCTCCATCGCGAGGTCCTCGGGGACATAGCGGAGCGAGATGATCTCCTGACGACGCAGACGGGCGATTTCCTGCTGCTCGTCGTCAAGGGCATGTTCAACCCTGCCGAGCATGCCGGAAGACTGGGTTGTGAGTCCCTTGAGGATAGCCGTATA
>CAYTXA010000153.1:0-4986 GCA_964440865.1 uncultured Muribaculaceae bacterium
GTTGGCCTGATGGCTATTGCCTTCATGACGTTCAGCGGAATCCAGCTGTAATTTAGGAGGAGACACAGAAATGACAAATACAATTATTTTCGGTGCTCTGATGATGTTCGTGGTCACCCTTATCCTGGTGGTCCTCCTGCTCGTCATCAAAGCCAAACTCACTCCTTCAGGAACTGTCAAGATCGACATTAACGACGGCAAGAAGGTTCTCGACGTGCCCCAGGGCAGCGACCTCCTCCACACCCTCGCCGACCAGAAGATCTTCCTTCCCTCCGCTTGCGGCGGAAAGGCAAACTGCGGACAGTGCAAGGTTCGTGTCCTCTCCGGCGGCGGCAATATCCTTCCGACCGAGGTAGGCCACTTCTCCCGCAAGGAAATCAAGAACAACTATCGTCTGGGATGCCAGGTCAAGGTCAAGGACAACCTGAAGATTGCAGTTCCCGACTCACAGCTCGAGGTGAAGAAGCTCGAGTGCGAGGTTATCAGCAACCACAACGTGGCTTCCTTCATCAAGGAATTCACGCTGAGGCTTCCGAAGGGAGAGCATATCAACTACAAGTCCGGACAGTACCTGCAGATCGATATCCCGGCATATGACGTCAAGTACTCCGACATCGACGTGGATCCCGAGTACAAGGCAACATGGGAGAGATACGGGTTCTTCAACATCACAGCCCACAACGACACCCCCACCACAAGGGCCTACTCCATGGCATCCTATCCTGAGGAGGGCGATGTAGTGAAGTTCAACATCCGTATCGCAACCCCGCCGTTCGACAGGACTGCTCCCAAGGGAAGCAACAAGCTCCTGCCCGTTCCTCCGGGAATTGCCTCTTCCTACGTATTCACCCGCAAGCCCGGCGACAAGGTAACCCTTTCCGGACCTTTCGGAGACTTCATCCTTCCGGAGAATGATCCTGACGACGTAGAGTACGTATTCGTCGGCGGTGGTGCCGGTATGGCTCCTATGAGAAGCCACCTGATGCACCTCTTCCGCACGCTGCACACCAAGAGGAAGGTAAGCTTCTTCTACGGCTCCCGCAGCCTGTCCGAGGCATTCTACCTGGACGACTACGCAGCCATCGAAAGGGACTATCCGAACTTCAAGTTCTACCTGACCCTCGACCGTCCTGACCCGGCTGCCGATGCTGCCGGCGTCAAGTACACCGCTGGTTTCGTAGCTCCCGAAATGGGAAGGCTCTACCTCAACGAGCACGAGTCTCCCGAAGACATCCAGTACTTCATGTGCGGTCCTCCTATGATGGTCAAGACCGTGGAAAGCCTTCTGGACTCTCTCGGAGTCAACCTCGAGACCAACCTCCACTTCGACAACTTCGGTTAGCAGAACAGAAATCCATACCGCAAAGGCGGCCACAGACGTGGTCGCCTTTGTTTGTTGTCCAATGTTTCATATCTTTGCAGGACGGATTCCAACAAGGGCCGGACATAAAAGATGAAGAAGATTTTGACCGTGGGGGTATTCGACCTCCTGCACAAAGGGCACGTGGAACTATTCCGCAGGGCAAGGAACTATGGAGACCACCTGATCGTTGCCGTGCAGGATTCCGACTACGTCAGGAAGTACAAGCCGGACACTACACTCGTCCAGAGCACAGAAGACAGGTGCTACATGGTAAGGTCCGTAAGATACGTGGACGAAGTGATTGTCTATGAGGACGTTGCGGACATAGTGAAGAAAGTGGATTTCGATGTTTTCGTGAAGGGTCCGGACCAGATTCATGAAGGATTCCAGAAAGCAGTCCGATGGTGCGAGGAGCATGGCAAGGAAGTTGAAGTGTTGCCGAGAACGGACGGAATCTCGTCAAGCGAAATAAAGAAAGACATAAAGGAGCACAAATAAAAGACCCACAGCACATGGAAAAGACAGGCAAGCTTCTGACACTCGAGGAGATGCGTCCAATCCAGCTAAGGATGATGGACGATATCGACAAGGTATGCCGCGAAAACGGACTAAGATACTCTCTCAGCGGAGGCAGCCTGCTCGGAGCCGTACGCCACAAGGGGTTCATTCCCTGGGATGACGACGTGGACATCATGATGCCGAGGCCTGACTACATCAAGTTCAAGCAGCTGTTCCCGAAATACGCCAAGGGAGAGTACCTGATGGACTACACGATGGACCCGACCTACTACAAGACCTTCACGAAAGTGTTCGACAAGAGCACGATCATGGTCCAGAGGATGGTCCAGAGAGGCGGAGTCTTCATCGACGTATTCGCAATCGACGGACAGCCGTCGGACTATGCCGAATTCGAGCAGTACATCAAGCGCTACAGGAAGCTCAACAAGAACATCCGCTGGCAGACAGACTATTTCCACCTCTCCCCCAACTTCTTCGTAAGAACCGTGGTACGTGCCCTCAAGTGGCACAACATGGCAAGGAGGAAGCAGAGGATAGCCGAGGTCGAGGCCCTGCTCTCGAAGTATCCGTTCGAGACGTCCGAATATGCCGGAGCCACGATGGGAGGATCGGGGCTGAAGACCCACCAGAAAAAGGAATTGTTCCTCGAATACGCGGACTACGAATTCGAAGGACATGTCTACAGAGGCGTAAAGGACTACGACACATATCTGAAGCTCATGTACGGGGACTATATGCAGCTTCCTCCCGAGCGCGAGAGGAAATCCAAGCACATGGCGAAATTCTTTGCGAGGGGATAGACAATCTGCCTAAATCATGGACAGGCAAGATATAACGCTTCTGAAGACTTCAAGCATGAAGTCCATCATGCCGCAGTGGCAAAGTCTCTACGATTCGAACCAGGACCTGCTCCCCTTCTCTTCCTACGAATACTGCAAGAGGGAGAAGGTGCAGTATCTGGGGTATCTCGTCTCAAAGATGGAATGGCCGGTCTTCTTCCTTTTCAGCGAGAAGGTTACGGGCAGGCCGCTCATGCTGGCGCCGCTGACCTACAGCCTAAAGAGAAGATGCTGGCAGACCTTCGGGAACATAACGGGATGCGCTGCAGTGGATTTCCTGTACCCGTCCGACATGGACGAGGAGACCATGAGGACGTGCCTCGGCATGCTCCTCGAGTATTGCGGGAAGATCCGGTTCTCGCGTTTCGACGCAGGCTCGCTGGCCCTCAAGGTCATAAGGGAGCAGGTCCCGGACCTGGAGATGAAAGGGAACGAGCTGGTAAACATCCAGTTCGGAGATTCTTTCGACGAGTATTTCGCCCATCTGTCCAAGCACGTGCGGCAGAACGTGCGGACGGCCTACAACAGGGTCCAGCGGGACAACCTCTCCGTAATCTTCCACTCCTACAGCCCCACATGGACATGTCCCGACTATGGCAAATGCCTTGACGTGTTCACGAAAAGGCAGACAACAGCCATCGGAAAGAGCCTGCTCGGCCTGCACTTCATCAAGAACTGGTCCATCCGCTACTTCAAGAACGACACTTTCAGCCTCAGGGACATGGACTGCACCTACCTTTCCGAGCTGAAGTTCAGCAAGGACGGTCCGGTCGCAGCCGCGCTTTTCGCGTTCAGGGACAGGAAGGGCGACAGGATCATAGTCCCGCGTCTTGCCATCAACAGCGACTACGGGTTCTACTCCCCCGGCCTTATCCTAGTCGCCGAGACGATAAAGGATCTGCAGAAAGGATTCGTGCGGAATCTGGACCTGTCGAGGGGTTCGGAGAAGTACAAATTCGACATGGGAGGAGAGCCATACTACACCTACCAGTTCGTTCTCCAGTCCGGCAAGGAGTAAAGAAAAACCGGAAAAGTAAAGAATCACACAAAAAAAGTAAAGAATCATAAAAACAGCCCCGCAGAGCCCGCGAGGCTGTTTTTTTGTTGCCGGCTGAATCATATCTTCGTCACTGGAAATTGGACGGAAATTATGACAAAGTCGCAGCACATACACGGAGCAGCCAGGGGTTCTTCTCTCTCTGGCGGGGTTCTCCCGCACATTCTCTCAGCAACAATCATTCTTTCAGCTTTCACTATCTCCCTGGCTCTCCATGGCTGCGCAAATATCTCTCCCGAGAGCCCGGCGGACGACGGCAGCAAATTGGGCAAACTTGCCATCGAGGTCAAGGCTCCGGGAGATGTATCCTATTCCAGCATGGACCTGTTCTTCTTCGACGACACCTCCCCATACGCGCTGGACTCATATGAAAGGACGAAATACACATACAGGTACACTGCGACATCTACCGCAGGGGTGAAGAATATAGTAGCCCTGTCCGGCGTCAAGGGGGATCTTTACAGATGGGCGGGAATACGGAACTTCAAAGACCTCAAGGATACCCACATGCCGCTTTCCGGAGAGGATCCGGAGAATCCGGTCATGCGCGGCACAGCCCGGATCAACACCCGGCTCCAGTCCAGCATAAAGATAGACATGAGGCCGCTGCTGGCGAAAGTGACGCTCAACAACCTGACAATCAGCTTCTCCGACCCGGGACTTAAGGGGCGCTCTCTGGACAGCGTGAGGGTGTACCTCACGAACGTCAGCGCCACCTGCTCCCCTCTCCATACGAACTCCGACCGCCCGACAAGATATCTCTGCAGCGGAGGATTCTCCCCTGCCGACACTGCGGGCGTAGGAGACATGATCTACTATGAGTACAAGCACATCCTGTGGTCAGGGACGACACATATCGGGAAGACATTCTACTGTTACCCGAACTTCCCTGAGAAGGAAGGGGCAGGAACTCCGCGCACAAGGCTTGTCGTCGAGGGAAGGCTGGACGGCGAGACGTGGTACTATCCCATCGACATCGGAGTGAAGGACAACCCCGGAATCTGCTGCGGAGACTACTATGTCATGGACGTAGTGATCACACGTCTCGGGTCCCAGGATCCGGACATCCCGATTTCGGAGGGAACGGCAGCCGTCAGGACGTGGGTCAAAGACTGGGACGAAAGAGAAAACGCAATAGTAATGTACTGACCATGAAAAGATATGGGCATATTTCATCATGCTGGTTCTACTCGCATCATGTGCAGAAG
>CAYTXA010000154.1:0-4975 GCA_964440865.1 uncultured Muribaculaceae bacterium
CTGGCCGATGACAAAGTCCGTCACGCTGCTCTGGGTCTCGCGCACATGGCTGCAGAGGAGCGTCCATGCAGTGACTGGGTCATTGGAGCGGAGGATCATGCGGAATGTCTCGCTGCCGGGCTGGTCCTTCTTCTCCTTGTTCTTCTTGGCGCTGCGGACAAGCAGGTAGACAACAAGCAGGATGAACAAGGACTGAGCCACGAAGCCCCCGTAGTACATTATCAGGGCCACGATTGCCGTGAAAGTGAACGCGACCAGAGCGGTTATCAGCCATCCGCCGACGACGGAAAGCACTCCAGTGATGCGGAACACGGCATTTTCGCGTCCCCAGGCTCTATCTGCGAGGGAGGTTCCCATCGCGAGCATGAACGTAACGTATGTGGTGGACAGAGGAAGTTTATGGGTCGTACCGATCATGATCAGGATCGCGGCAAAGATCAGGTTGACCGATGCGCGTACAGTGTCGAACGCTGCTCCCTCCTCGAGAGTGATCTCGCTGGTATCGAAACGGGAATCTATCCATTTCTTTGCCTTCTTCGAGGTGTATTTCCCGACAAAGTCGCTGACCTGCTGGGAAGTACGGACAATTCCTCTTGCCGCTGCGGACGAGCCGAAGAGTTCGTCGCCTTCGCCCTGGGCGGAGAGGTCGACGGACGTCTTGATCACGTTGCGGGCGCTCTTGGACGTTGCCATGGCTATGATCATGATGACAGCGGCGCCGAAGAGGAAGAAGAACGGGGACTGGGCCGAACCCATGAGGGAAGTCATGACGAAGCTGTCTGGCTGGCCTGCGCCGTTGGCGGCGTAATCCTGGTATGAGGAAAGACCAGCAAGGGGAACTCCGATGAAGTTCACGAGGTCGTTGCCGGCGAAGGCCATTGCAAGGGAGAATGTTCCGAAGAGGACAATTCCCTTGAGGACAGGAACTTTCAGCAGGTAGAGGACTTCGGAGAGCACAGCGCTCACGACAAAGATGACCCCGAAGAGCATTCCCATGTGCTCATTGACCCAGGCATGAGCCTCGGGACTGATGAGGGTGGAGGACTTAAGGCCCTGGATGAATATGAAGAACAGCATCACGGTAATGGCAAGTCCGCCGAATATCGCGATGCAGTACTTTTCGTGTTTCTTGTAGTTGAACGTGAATGCCAGACGACTGATCCACTGCACGAGGAATCCGATTATGAATGCCACCAGGACGGAGAAGAAGATCGCGAGGATCATCTGCAGGGAGCGGCTGGCATTGAGCAGTTCTCCCATTGTCAGGGTGTTGTCATGGGAAATCTTTATGCAGCTGAGGCAGAAGGTCGCGCCGATGAGCTCGAACACCATGGATACTGTAGTGGAAGTCGGAAGTCCCATCTGGTTGAAGACGTTGAGCACGATCACGTCGCTCACCATCACCGCCAGGAACACAACCATGACTTCCTTGAAGACGAAATGATCCGGCTGGAGTACGCCGTGGCGGGCGACATCCATCATGCCGTTGCTAGTTATTGCACCGAGCAGCACTCCGAAGGCGGCAACGATCAGGACAGTCTTGAATTTCGCAGCCTTGGATCCGATGGCTGAATTGAGAAAATTGACAGCGTCATTGCTTACGCCCACAAACAGGTCGAAAATGGCAAGCAAGCCCAGGAACCCTACAATGAGCAGATAAAAAGCGTTCATTGGAAGAAAATTTTACTGATTTGGATGTTCTATCTTTCCAATGAACAAAAGTACGCTATCAATCTTTCACAGGATTTTCAATTATGTTACAATAATATTACAACGCAGACGAGCGCAGGTATTTTGCAGTCCATGTATCGGCCTTCGCGGCCATTTCCTCGGGAGTACCCTCGAAAACGACCTCCCCGCCCCTGTCGCCGGCGTCCGGACCAAGGTCGATGACCCAGTCCGCGGCACGGATTACGTCCATGTTGTGCTCGATGACGACGACCGAATGCCCCTTCGACAGGAGGGCGTCGAAAGACTTCAGGAGCTTCTCGACGTCGTAGAAATGGAGGCCGGTGGTAGGCTCGTCGAATATGAACATCATGCCGCCCTTTCCGGGACGTGCCTCGTTCATGGAGAGGAAATAGGCAAGCTTGATACGCTGGCTTTCGCCGCCGGAGAGAGTGCTGCTGCTCTGGCCGAGCTTTATGTATCCGAGGCCAACGTCGACAAGAGGCTGAAGCCTGAGGGCAACAGCCTGAGCTTCAGGCTCTTTCTGTACTCCGAAGAATCCGATCGCTTCCTCCACGCTCATGTCCAGTATGTCGTCGATGTTCTTTCCCTTGTAGCGGACTTCGAGGATGTCCGGCTTGAAGCGCTTGCCGCCGCACGCCTCACAGACCATCGTCACGTCGGCCATGAACTGCATGCCGATGTGGACGACGCCTTCGCCCTGGCACTCTGGGCAGCGTCCGCCTTCCTGGTTGAACGAGAAGAAGGATGGAGTGTAGCCGTTCACGCGGGCATATGGCTGCGCAGCCATGAGCTTGCGGATGTCGTCGTAAATCTTGAGGTAGGTCACGGCGTTCGAGCGGGAGCTCTTGCCGATCGGGTTCTGGTCGACATATTCCACCTGGGAGATGCGGTCGACATTGCCGGAGAGGCCCTTGAACGTGCCCGGGAGCGGTCCGGTTTCATTGATCTGCCGCCTCAGGGCTGGATAGAGCACGTCTCCCACGAGAGAGGACTTGCCGCTTCCGCTGACTCCGGTGACTACCGTAAGCGTCCCGAGGGGGAAACGGACATCGCCGCCCTTGAGGTTGTGCTCACGTGGTCCCTCGACCGTGATAGAGTACTGCCATGGGCGCTTTTCCCTGACGTAGCGTTTCTTCGTTCCGGTAATGTACTGGAGGGTAAGCGACTGGTCCACAGCCTTTTTCGGGAGCTTTCCGTCTGCCCTGCCCTGGAACACTACCCTTCCGCCGTCTATTCCAGCCCTGGGGCCCATGTCTATGAGCATGTCCGCCGCCCGGATGATTTCCTCGTCATGCTCCACCACGATGACCGTGTTGCCCAGGTCGCGGAGCCTTCGGAGCACGCCTATGAGCCTGTCCGTGTCGCGGGGATGCAGCCCGATCGAGGGTTCGTCGAGTATGTACATGCTTCCGACAAGGGAGCTGCCGAGAGCGGTCACGAGGTTGATTCTCTGGGTTTCTCCTCCGGAGAGGGTGTTGCAGTTGCGCTTCAGCGTAAGGTATCCCAGTCCGACGTCGAGGATGTACTGGAGGCGGGAGACGATCTCGTCTATGGCTTTCGAGACAATGGACTTCTCGAAGTCGCTGAGCTTCAAGTTCTTGAAGAAGTCCAGAAGTTCCTCGACGGTCATGCTCATGAGCTCGTCGATATTCTTTCCGCCGATCTTGACGTAGAGCGCGTCCTTGCGGAGCCGGCTTCCATGGCATTCAGGACAGACCGTCCTTCCGGAGAAGCGGCTGAGCATGTATTTATACTGGATCTTGTAGCGGTTCTGGGTGACCCAGTCGAAGAATTCGTTGATTCCGACCAGGGACTGCTCGTCCCCCTTCACGGAATGGGTGTTCCAGATGATGTCCCGTTGCTTTTCCGTCAGGTCGCAGTATGGTGTGAAGACGGGTATCCCGTAACGGTCCGCGACCTCGATCATATGGTCCTTGAACCATCCCATCTTTTCGCCTTTCCAGCAGGCGATTGCGCCGTCGTAGATGCTCATGGACTTGTCCGGCACCACGAGGTCCTCGCTTATGCCGATAACTTTGCCGAGGCCTCCGCACACGGGGCATGCCCCGAGCGGGCTGTTGAACGAGAACATGTATTCGTCCGGCTCGCGGAACGTGATCCCGTCCGCTTCGAAGCGGCTTACAAATTCCTTTTCCTCCCCGTCCCTTTCGACGTAGAGCGTGCCTCCGCCCATAGTGAAGCAGTTTGCAATCGATGCGCGTAGTCTCGTCCTCAGGTCTTCCCACTCCGTCTCGGCAAGCGGTTTCCCGTTGTCCCCGAAGGGTTTGCCGCCTTCCATCCGAGGCATCCTTATCCTGTCCACGAGAAGTCGCACTTCGTCGGGGAATCCGTCCTGTCCGGATTTCTGGAGCAGGTCGTCGATTTTCATCATTCCGGAGGGCATGCCGGTCTTCCCGGGGTCGCTGATCCAGCAGCGCGAATAGCCCTCTTCCTTCAGGCTCATAAGCTCCTCGACCCGGTCTTCCCTGCTTCTCCAGCCGAGGTCCGCGAGAAGGTAGACGGTCGGCTGGCCGTCCTCGAGGATATAGGCCATGACGTCGTTCGAGCTGTGGACCTTGACTTCCACTCCGCTTACGGGAGAGAATGTGCGTCCTATCCTGGCGAATATAAGTCTCAGGTAGTCAAAGATTTCCGTCACGGTGGCGACTGTCGAGCGGGGATTTCTGGTGTTGACCTTCTGCTCGATTGCGACTGCAGGCGGAAGTCCGGTGAGTATGTCCCCGTCGGGCTTGCTCATTCCGCCGATGAACTGTCTAGCGTAGGACGAGAGGCTCTGGGCGAAGCGTCTCTGGCCTTCTGCATAGAGGGTATCGAAGGCGAGGGAGGATTTGCCGGATCCGGATATGCCGGTGATTACCACGAACTTGCCGCGAGGTATGGTCAGATCTATGTTCTTGAGATTGTTGGCTCTCGCGCCTTTTACGATGATGGATCCTTCTTCTGACATCGGAATGTTCCGTTAATCGGGCAAAATTAATCAAAAAACGCGTTTTTTTCCACCTTCTCCCGGCGGAATGTCCATCCACTCGGCACTTTGAGCGATTCGGGGTCGGAGCAAAGAGCATGAAAATGTTTTAAGTGTGCATTCCTCCTACCTTGGGGTCGGGGCAAAGAGCACGAAAAGGTTTTAAGCGTGTATTCCTCCGACCCTGAGGTCGGAGCAGGGAATGCGAAAAGGAGGCGGAGGGGATGGTCTCCGAAGGACTTCGTTCCGCAGCTCCGCTGCTCCACTCCGGCCCCTCCCAAAGCCATCTGCGTCATT